>JBILSG010000179.1:0-5260 GCA_044372235.1 Chitinophagaceae bacterium | reverse complement strand
TGCAGCCATTGGTTTTCATTGGAACGGAAAACTTTTAGCATGAACTCCATGTTCTTTTCTGAAAGTCTTAACCATTCATCCTTGCCTGTAGCCTGATATGCTGCCACCAGGCCCTGATTGAGAAGCGCATTCCATCCGAGAATAATTTTATCATCCGTGGCGGGACGAACACGCTTTGATCTGGCCTCCAGTAATATTTGCTTAATTTTTGGCAATGCTGCCAAGGCCTCCGCGGCTTTGCTACCTTTCAAAGCGGGAAGTTCAGACAAATCATGTAATAATCTGGGTATATTCACATGTTCCCAGTTGCCATTTTCGGTAATATCCAATGCTTCACAAACCCAGTTAGCATCTTCTTTTAACAAATCCCTGACTTCCTGAATATGCCATGTATAAAACTTACCCTCCTCCCCTTCACTATCGGCATCGAGTGCAGCAAAAAAACCTCCTTCATCAGCTAACATTTCACGCTTGAGGAACTCAACTGTTTCTTCCATAACCGTTGCATATGAGTGGTTACGGGTAATCTGGAATGCTTCGGCAAGTACGATTAGCAGCAAGGCATTGTCATATGCCATTTTCTCAAAATGCGGAGCAAGCCAGCTTGCATCTGTTGAATACCTGCAAAACCCACCGCCTATCTGATCATAAATACCACCCCTCATCATTGACTGCAAAGAAAACTCTGCATGGGCAAGTGCTTCACTGTTACCTGTATGATGGGCATAGCGCAGGAGGTATTGAATGCTGAATGTCTGTGGGAATTTAGGTGCAGCGCCAAATCCGCCCAAATCACGATCAGCAGCCTTCATGAGGTTTTGAAAGATCTGGTCTGTATGGATACTGCTGAATAATTCTGCACTGGGAATTACAAACCCTGCTGTCTGCTTTGGGGCAAGCTGATTTGCATGAGACAGGTGCTTGAGCAATTCATCTGCCTGAAGTTCAACATCCTCCTTTCTTGTATGATAGGCACTGTGTATTTTAAGCAATAATTCCTTCCATGAAATCCTGTTGTGAAATGGCTTGGGAGGAAAATATGTTCCGCCATAAAAAGGCTTTGCATCACTGGTAAGAAACATGTTCAGTGGCCATCCACCGTTTCCACTGATAGCCTGTAATGCATCCATAAAAAAATGGTCCAGGTCCGGCCTCTCCTCTCTGTCTATTTTAATGCAGACAAAATGTTCATTCATGAGCTGGGCTGTCTGCACATCTTCGAAGCTCTCATGTTCCATGACATGACACCAATGACAGGCAGCATATCCAATGCTGACCAGAATAGGTTTATTTTCAGCCCTGGCTATTCCCAACGCCTCATCCCCCCATGGAAACCAGTTTACGGGATTATATGCATGCTGCAGGAGATATGGGCTGGTCTCATGGATCAGCCTGTTTGGAGATTTTATCACTTCTTTTTTGACTTCTCACTCAGGAACTTATCCAAAGCCGCAACCATCGAAGGAACCTGTGGCTCAGGCGCTTTAATCTGCAGGTTCAAGCCGGCTTCAAGAATTGCTTTTGATGTATTACTTCCAAATGCGCCCAAAATGGTTCCATTCTGGGTAAAATCCGGGAAGTTTTCGAGCAGACTCTTCACACCACTTGGTGTAAAAAGACAAATCACATCAAAATCGTGTGCATTGATTTTTGACTTTACGTCAGAACTGATGGTTCTGTACATAAATGGGGTGCAATATTCACAATTGTGTGATTTCAACCATCCCACAATTTCATTATCCTGTTGATTCTCTGAACAGGGATACATGAACTTCTCGTTCTCCTTGTGCTTGTTGATCACATCAAATAAGCCCTTATTGGTTCCATCTGCGCTAAAAAATACTTTGCGCTTTCTGTAGAGAATAAATTTCTGCAGGTATAAAGCAACAGATTCATTGATACAGAAATATTTAACATCCTGAGAAACAGTGTGTTTTAATTCTTCACAGATCCTGAAAAAATGGTCAATGGCATTTTTACTGGTCAGCACAACAGCAGTATATTCGGCAATATCCAGCTTTTGCCTCCTGAATTCTTTGCATGAAATGGCTTCAAGCTGAATAAATGGGATGAAATCCATTTCAACTTTAAATCGATCAGCCAAATCAAAATAGGGAGATTTGGAAGACTCGGGCCTTGGCTGCGTGATTAATATTCGCTTGAATGACTTAGTTGATTCACCTGCAACCGCTTTCTTTCCGTTTTTGGTCATATGCTGGGCTGATAGATTGCAAAATTAATTAATTTATTGCGAATCCCTTTCAGGTTAAACAAAACATCTGATAAAAATAATGATCTATGGAGGAAAATAATGTTTTAAACAATGTAATCAGAATGGATTAAACCAGCTCTCAATGGCTCCGTAAGCAATTTTTGCAAACACTGCAGCTGGCAAAACTTCAAATGACAAGACAGACATCAGGAAGATAAACAAATTTACCTGTGCTTGTCTCGCAAAAATCATATACCCCTTCCAAATCCGAAACAACAAAATTAACACACAGGCTGCAAGTGCCAGGTTAAATACCACCCCTGCAATAAATGGTGCTGAGAATGCCATCAGGAATGCACTGATCAGGAAAACCCAGCCTGCTATTTTTAGGTTCAGAAGTACAACGAACTGATATTGCTGAAACTGTCCCTTTGCCTTAAATATCCAGCCTAAAATTTGAAGGAAAATATACTTGAACGAGTAAACAAATAAAAGGATTGTGATAACCGCAATAACTATCCCCAACCTATCCATTCCTACCTGCTCAAGGCTGCTACCGAAGCCAAAATAAACAAATAGTGCAGCTGTCAGCAAAAACTGAATATTCAAACCTACTGAGGTCAAGGGTGATTGCTGTAAAAAATCACGTGCCTGCCTGAAAGCATAACCATCGCTGCCATAAATCTTAAAAATATTTTTAATATAGTTCCGGTTGCCGGTAACCAAAAATGAAGCAAGCAAAAACAGCAATGAAAAACTATAAAACTGCCATTCCATTCCTTCGTGCTCTCTTCGTGATAAATAAAGTCTGTCGGCTGGCTCCTTAAGCAGAAACCACTGAATGTTTTCCATGTAAAATGCTGTCCACTTCCCATACGCCTTGCCTGCTTTCACCAACTTTATGGTATCCAATTCAGATTTTCTCAGGGGAATATGATTCAGGATATAGGCTTTTCTCACAGAATCCCTGATCAGACTATCAACATTGTAGGATATCTGCTCGGGAATGTATGATAATGTATCCTGTGCACTGAGTTTTACATAACCCAGCAACATGACAATCAGCATATATCGGTTAACCCCTTTCATTAAGTGAACAAATTTAACTGTTTTAAATGGAGCGATCACATCAAAACAAACTGATCATGCCAAAGTGAATTTTGGCTTCCCGCAAATTAAATGGCTGATCATCCCGTTTTCCTGCTGCATAAGCGAGGCTGAATTGTCCTGCCTTTGTTTCAAATGTAAGTCCCAGACCGAGTCCTGTATGCAATCCATTCCATTTACCGGTACTGCTAACCCGTTCAAGATAACCCAGATCTGCAAATGTGTATATATACGAAGAATTGCCAATAAGATACCGGTACTCAAGTGTTCCCACAGCATATCCGCTTACAAAAATACTTTCTTCATCAAAGCCCCTGAGCGTTTTAAATCCCCCGATCTGAAACATTTCGTTCAACATTACTTGCCTGGCCAGTATCGATCCGCTTATGATGCCGGTTTTCAGTACTCCCTGCTGACCTACTGGCCAGAATTTTTCAGCACGGGCCTTTAATTTGAACTGAGCTGTTCTCTCCTGTAAAGTATCATATAGTCTCCCAAAATCAAACGTATTGCCTTCAACATCTTTTTGCAGTGCAAGAATATCTGCATTTCTCACGACGCGTCTTAGTCCGCCTGCCAGGTCAAATTGCCACCGCTCCCCTTTTCTGTTTTTTTCAAAATCACCCAAGGCTTCATGAGCCATTTCAATCCCAAATAATGTAGTCCGCACATCAAGAAACAGGGGAAGCGTTTTGAATGATTTTATCCGAACTGTGTCCGGATTGATTAGCACGCTGGAAAATTGCTGCAGAAATAACCTGACCTTATTGCGTCCATTGATCTCATTAACCATACCCATCCTGGTATCAATGGTAAGGAATGAGGAATCTTTTTTCAGCAGGTTAAACCTGAAATCTACTCCAAGGGGCGTTTTAAGCAAATATGGCTTTTCAAAATACACCTGAAGTCGGGGCGACTGAACCTGTATTTGCTGCCAGCGAAGCAACAGAGATTCTCCTGCATTAAAGACATTCCCGAGTTCCAGATCTGCTTCTCCTGTTAGCATCAACTTGCCCCCAAGCTGCTGACTGGAAGGCATAAGCCCTGCCAGCAGGTTAAAACGGCTGTTTTTTTCCGGATCGAGATGCAGGTTAATGATGGCTCCTGTTCCCAGGAATGTCAAATCCCACTGTCTGGACTCTTTCAGATATCCCAGTTTTTTAAGCCGACCGGAAATACTTTCCATTTTTACCCTGCTGAAAATATCCCCGCCGTAAATTCCAAGGTACTGCTCAAGAAATGTTTCCCTAATCTTTAACTTTCCATCATTGATAAGCTTTTCTATGTGGTAAAACGGTCCTGGTTCAACCCTGATCTTTGCATACCAGCTATTCTGAATGAAAGAACCTGAATCAAATCTGAAGCGGGCAAATGGATACCCCGAATCTTCAAACTGTCCAAGCAGTTGCTCTTTTACCGCCAGGAATGACTCAGGCGAAAGTTTAGCACCAGTTTTTAGCAGTTTCCGGATGTCACCTGACTGGTCTACTGCCCTGATAACGCTGTCTTCTTCTATGTTACCCCAACTATACTGCTGACCTAAAAACACCCATGCCATTGTGGTATCACTGGTGTGCTTAAGACTGTCAACTGATACAGCCAGGTATCCCATTTTCATCAATGTTGGAACGAACTCACTGAAAAGATAATTCCTGCAGGCACTGTCACCTGAAAAATTCGTTTTTAGCGCCATAAAATCAGGAGGGTGCAAAAGCATGCCTCCCGCATCATAAAAAATCAACCTGTGCTTATCCTGGCCAGAGAGCCTGAATAGTCCAGACAGCATTAAAAACAACAATATGGCTTTGATTGCAGAACTTTGCACATTACAAAGCTACACTCCTTCATTGAAAGCATACACATGGCAGGCATTTACATCCATATTCCATTTTGCAGAAAAGCATGTCATTACTGTAATTTTCACTTTTCTACCGGATTATC
>JBILSG010000259.1:0-4055 GCA_044372235.1 Chitinophagaceae bacterium | reverse complement strand
GTTTACAATATATATATTCATTTCACGTTAATTTTTTAGCTTTTTTCATGCATAAATTAAAATCGGAGACAATGCCAATAAGGATAGTTGCCAATGCAAAGTTCATTTCATTATCAGTTTTTTTATTATTTTCCTTTACCTCCTGCATAACTGCTAAGAAATCAATTTATTTTTCAGATATAAAGCCTGTTGAGTTTAGAATTGACAGTGTAAGCAGAGAGGCTGCCAGAAAGATTTATGGTGGGGATCGGATTACAATTCAGATTATAACCTCTGATGAAGAAGCTAATAAGGTATTCAGCAGATCAGTTAGTTCTTCTAATGAAAGAGAGGCAGGAATCTTGGTTGGTTCTGATGGCTATATTGAGGTACCTGTTTTGGGGAAATTTCAAGTCAATGGAAAAACTCCCTCAATGGTTAAGCAAGAAGTAAAAATGAAATTAGATGAATTGTACAAGGATGGATTTGTAGGCTGCAGTTTAAATGGACGTATAGTCGTGTTGAGTAGTTTAGGGGGAGGAGTAAATTCTGGGGGAGCGGTTTCAACTGTTCCTTTGACAGATGAGCGGTTGACAATTCCAGAAGTATTATCAGGTGTTAGAGTGAACAATTTAAAACTAAATAAGACTTGGATTATACGTGAAGAGAATGGACAGAGAAAGATTGTAAAATTAAATTTGAATTCTTCAGAAATTTTTAAATCTAAATACTATTACCTACGTAACAACGATGTCATTTATTTTGAACCTAGAAAATTTAATCTGTTCCTCGAGTCTAATGCTTCAACTAGAAATATTTTTAGCATTTTGGCAGGAATGAGTGGTGTTGTTCTAGCGGTAGTATTGGCCATTAAATAATATCCCCCAAATGAAAGATCACAATCCCTGGGAAGTAAATCAATTGAATAATACGCGGACAGAATTGTTGTCAGACAATTTCAAAAAGTCTGCAATGGATATTCAGCCACAACGCATTATAGGAGCGTGGCCATATATGCTTTTATCTGCTTGTTTGGGACTGTTTTTAGCTTGGACTTACCTTCGCTATGAATTAAATGTGTATGAAGTTAGAACAAGTGCAGTGCTTGAAAGCAATCAGGGTATGGGAGCATTGGAGTCCATTTACAGCACAAAAGATCCATTAAATAATCAAATAGCATTGCTTAGATCGCCAACAGTTGCAAAACGCGTGGTGGACAAGTTGCATTTGAATAATCGTTCTTGGGTGGATGGTAAATTCAAGGACCGTGACTTATTTAATCAATTGGAATGGTGGGTTGTTAATTCTTCAGAAAATGTGAATCAAACTTTGCGATTTGAAATCATACCCAAAGGAGATCAGTTTGAATGGAACGCATCCGGTTCGAGAGGATTAGCATTTTGGGGTAGGGAGTTTGATATGAATGGTATCAGGCTTAAAATCAATAAAAAAAGTTTGTCATTGCCTGGCTCAGCTATCCAAATGATGGCTCTTGACCCTTGGACTGAAGCTAACCGCTTGAGTTCTTCAATGTCTGTTGGTTCACAAAAAGATAATAATGTTGTTTCAATAAGCGTTCAGGATGTTGTTCCGGAAAGAGGTGTTGCAATTCTAAAGGAATTGATTCCTGCCTATAGAGAGGAGGCAAAAATCAATAAGTCAATTTCATTGCAACAGAGTCTTTCCTTCATACAGGACCGTTTGATTCCAATTACCATGGAATTGGATTCTGTAGAAACAGTAATTTCCAATTATAAGATGGAGATTGGTTTTCAGGGGCAGGCAATTGGAGATGAATCGAATTTTAAATTGCTCCAACAATACGAGACACAGTTGGATGATTTGGCCATGATTGAAACAAGGCTTGATTTTGCACAGAAGCAATTTGCTACAGCCAATTTGGAAGAGGACTTATTGTTGTCCGGCATATCAGATCCGGTATTGCAATCGCGTATAGACCAATTCAATAAGCTTCAGCAAGAGCAACGTAAATTGTCGAAATCACTTTCTTCAGGAAATCCAAGGCTATTGGAGGTTGAAAATATGTTGTCGGAGGCCAGACAGAGAATGGGTGAGGAATTTGACGTGCAAAGAAGAAACCTTGATTTGATGAGAAGCAAATTGGTTTCCAAACTTGCAGAGTTGAAAACCGCTTTACAGGAACTTCCCGAATTGGAACGGGAGATGGATAGGCAAACAAGAATGCGTGGTATTAAACAAACACTTTTTACCATGTTATTACAAAACCGGGAAGAGGTGGCGATCAAACTGGCCAGCGTATCAGTTGAAACAGCTGTTTTATCGCCCCCCAAAGTACCTTCTGCTCCGGTGAGTCCAAAGCGTCAGGAAATCATGTTGGGCGCTTTTTTGGCTGGCTTGATCTTTCCACTGATATTGGTTATGCTCAAGGAATTGTTGAATAACAAGATCATTTCAAGAAAGCAGCTTCAACAACTTAGCAGTTTGCCAGTTCTTACAGAGATTGATCAGGCAAAAGCGCCAGATAGTATTGTAATCAGTGGCAGGGACCGTTCAATTATTGGTGAGCAATTCCGTTCCTTGAGAACCAATCTCTCATTTTATAGCAAACAAGGAAAAACACAATATGTCTTGCTTACATCTAGCATGAGCGGTGAGGGAAAATCTTTTATTTCAGCAAACCTTGCAGCAAGTTTTGCTATTTTGGGTAAGAAAGTGGCACTATTAGAATTTGATTTACGTAAACCAAAACTTAGACAAAGATTTGATTTGCCAGCATCAAAGGGCATAGTCAATGTCTTGATGGGAGAAGAAGATCCGGCTACAATTGGAGTTCCTGTAATGGAAGGATATTGCTACAACCTGTATCCATCTGGTCCAGTTCCTCCAAATCCATCTGAATTGATGGCCACCACAAATATGGATAAATTTAAAAGGCATCTTGATTATAATTACGACATCGTTATCATTGATACACCACCTTTCGGCTTGGTGACTGATGCCCAATTGCTTAAAGAATGGGCTGATGTTTGTTTGGTGGTTGTCCGTTTCATGACTACTGTCCGTGATCAGGTTTTGGAAGTTGAAGAGGCAAAGCAAAGAAATTTATTTAACAATATGGCTTTGATTTTAAATGGAATCAAAACTTCAGGTTATTATGGTTACAGATATGGTTATTATGGAAAGAAAAGAAAATATGGATACGGCTATTATACAAAAGAGTAATGATTGAATTTATGTTGAAAATAGTAAAGAAAATAAATAAACGGTTACGAGACCAGAAAAAGCTAAAAGCATTTGAAAGTGACTTTCGTGCTTTTGAAAGTTTGAGTAAAAGGGATGATATGCCCGTTACTTGGGTAAACCGGTCTCCGAAATTGCATGACCGAAGTAATGATACACCTTTTGATGCGCATTATATTTATCATCCTGCATGGGCAGCAAGGGTTGTAAATGGCATACAACCTACTTTACACATTGATTTTTCATCAACCCTTCATTTTTCTACAATCCTTTCAGCATTCGTGCCAACACATTTTTATGATTACAGGCCAGCTGATCTGCATTTAACTGGACTTGAAAGCAGATCTGCAGATTTGACAAGGCTTGCTTTTGATGACAATAGCATTGCATGTCTTTCATGTTTACATACAATTGAACATATCGGATTAGGAAGGTATGGGGACCCGATCGATCCATACAGCGATTTGAAAGCAATCGAAGAATTGCAGCGTGTTGCATCTGATCATCTTATTATTGTAGTACCTGTTGGCAAGCAAAGAGTCGTATTCAATGCACACAGGGTTTACGACCCTATTGCCTTTGCAGAAATCTTCAAAGACTGTCATTTGGAATCATTTTCTTATGTGGATGATTATGGTAATTTCCATATGCCTGCAGAAATCAGTGATGCCGTTGATCAGAATTACGCCTGTGGATGTTTTCATTTCCGTAAGATTAAAGTTCAAGATCAAGTAGTTACCAAGAGCTGATGCAATTCAAAAAATTAATTTGGCCTATTGTCCATAAATGGCGTAAGTTAATTTACCCCATTCGAGTGAGACAATACGAACAAAAAATCTATAACAATTATAGTT
>JBILSG010000178.1:0-5307 GCA_044372235.1 Chitinophagaceae bacterium | reverse complement strand
TGGCATTGGTATGGATTGCAGCATTCTTGAACGACCGCAGCATATTCCTACAGGAAAAAAAATAAACGCAGTTGGCCTTAATCAATTCGTGCTTGTAGAAGGTCAAGGAGTCTTTTATCATCCTTGGCCTTTTTCATTTCCTTTGCTTTGCTTCCCAACACCCAGAGTGCATAAGGTGTAAGTTTCTCCTTTTCTTCATTGTTGTCTTCCTCGCCACCTTTTTTGGTTTTAATGAGCACTACGCCATTAGCGCCTCTGATCCCATAGAGGGCTGTGGCAGAGGCATCTTTCAGGATTTCAATAGAGGCGATATCCTCCGGATTGAGGAGGTTTATATTGTTCATCGGAACATCATCCACGATGTATAGGGGGTTATTACCTGAAAACATCGAACTGATTCCGCGGATATTGATGCGCGTGGCACCACCCGGACTGTTATCATTCGATACCCTTACGCCTGCAGCCTGACCGGCAATACGTTGCCCGACAGAAGAGCCCCGGACCTGATTTAATTGTTTTTCATCAATCTTGCTGTTGCCTGCTGAACCCACATCTTCCACTTTAACCGGTCTGTCAGGCTCCTTTTTGGGGATGAATTGAATCGCTATTCCAGGAATTCCGTTTTCTCCGTTTTCTTTGATGAGCGCCACTTTACTGATGGAAAGCATCGAAATCTTTATCGTGTCATAGAAATCAGTACCTGAGATCAGGTCTTTCGGATCATGTATCATGATGATGAGCGAATCTCTTACCAGTACAAACTTTCTTTTTGTCATCAATCCGTTGCCGCCAGGTACCATCATCGAAGAGGAGGAGGGGGTTTCAGCGAAGTACTGATTCAGCAGCTGCAGAATATCATTATCCCTCACATGGGAGTTTGTTTGTGCAAAAGCTCCCTTACAGAGGTACAGGAAAGATATGAGGAACCACTTTTTCATGGATGATATTTTTATGGTAAAAGCTAGATATACATAACAAGTTATTGATTAAATTGCTGATATGAAAAAGCTTGTCCTTTCTTTACTCATTTTTTGCAGTATATCAATTATGACCCATGCACAGCAACAAAGTGGCAGTCTGCGTCACGCAGTACTTTTTTCGTTTAAATCTGCGAGCAGTGCTGCTGAGGTTAAAACCGTAGAAGACGCTTTCAGGAAATTGCCTTCACAAATCAAGGAAATCAAGGATTTTGAATGGGGTAAGAACAACAGTCCCGAAGGTTTGAACCAGGGATTCACCCATTGTTTTTTTGTGACTTTCACTTCAGAGAAAGACCGAGAAATTTACCTGCCACATCCGGCACATAAAGCATTTGTAGATGTCTTGAAACCGCACCTGGACAAAGTGCTGGTGATCGACTATTGGGCCGGGAAATAAATTAAGCCGGCAATTAACTGTTCCATACTGAAGGGTCTACTGCCTATTTTTTAACAGTATTGGAAGTGGTGGGCCTTCTCCTTGTTTTTCAGGTGAAAATGGTTGGTTAACTGGGATACCTGTTATCCTTTCACGTAGTACTTTTAGTCCGTAGATAGGTCCGTGCCATAGATTAATCAGCGTACCTTCTGTACCCCTGTCTGGCATTATTTTGGAATGAATGTCCATATATCTGTAATATGCGTTGAGTGAATTGGTGAAAAAGTTAGCAGCTTTTACTTTTTCTACTTCCGGATAAAAACCTTTATCATCTTTTTTCAATTCCTGAACCCTGCAGGCCCAGTCGAATGCCTCATTATAGGCCAGACTAGCTTCGACTCTGTTGATAAGCAAGCTTAGCTCTATCATTGCTACTTCCGATGTAGCCTTCTTCATCAATTCTTTAAGGCTGTTGTGAATGGAATCGTATGTGTTTTTTACAAGGTTCAGGTTTTTTCTGCTGATCCAGGTATACGGACCACCATTGGTCCATGCACCCAGCCAGCAAAACCCATAATTGGGCAGTTCATTGGTAGAATAGGCATCAATCCATTCCAGTTTTTCCATACACCAAGCAAAACTATTGGGATCAGGTATATTTTTTTGAACAGCAAATTCCCGGTAAAAACCAGCTCTTTTGACAGGTCCTTTAATTGCTGTAACTGCTGCATATCGGGTTGCGAGGCTATTTTCTGCAGTTCTCCAGTGATTAAACAGTATGGCATGAACCTGATGATTTCCTTTGATGCTATCAAGTTGCTGCCAGATTGCGTCAATACCTTCAACCGGATTCTGCTGCGTGAACATGAGTCCGTCAAATTCAATCCATGAAAACAAGGTTGTCATTTGAAGGTCCTGGCTGGTTTTTGGGATAGAAGAAAAATGTTTGGCTGTCCGCATACTACCATGACCCGGCATGATACTTACTTCCACATCAGGAGCAAATTTCCTTACCAGGTGATAGGCTGCAGCTGCGTAAGGAGCAATGGTGCAATAGATTCCAATTTTAGGGGATATGCCATTGTTTGTAAACCATTTCTCTTGTTGCAATATTTTTACAGCAGTTATATTCCTTCCTATCTGGTTGATCAGGTTATCGAGGTCTGTTTGATTTTTTGTGATGTGTCTGCTGACCATTGTATCTCTTAAAACTCCCTCACCAAACCACTTGATTAGTATTGCTTTTACAGTTGTATCCGTGCAACTATTTCCCCATCCGCCTAGTTCTTCTGTATTGATTTCAAGTTCATCAATCATTGGGTAATTGGTGAGTGCAGATTTACAATTATCGATGATGTATTGAATATCACCTTTTGCCCGTGGCTCTATGGAAAAATGGATTTTGAAGCCAATGCTTTTAGCATAAGTCAGCAGTGACCTCATCCAGTCAGTCGCCATTTTACTGCGTATTTTATTATCGGCATAAAAAGGTTCGATGGCAGGGATTGCAAATAATTTGTTGTTGTGGCGGATATGTTTACTGATGACTGGTACATCAGGGATTTCATGCGGTCGGTTATAAAAAAAATTGCCTGCATATTCTGTGCTGTCTCCGGTGTAAACTTCATGCCATAGGTTGGGGTAGCTGTGAATAGCCAGTTTGTTAAAACGTAAACGCATTAGATTATTGAGGTATTCTTTCGCTTCCTCTAGAGGATAAGATGAAATATCCATTGGGAAATTGACATGTTGCCTGATACCACGCCAGCGTGTATAAGGATTTACCAGAAAATATCCAGTTCTGATTGTACTGATGTTAATTTGGTCAGGAATAATGCTGTTGAACATATCAAATTGAAACCCGATATGTTCCAGAAAGCTGTGTGCTGCATGGAGAATTTCTGTTTCGCCTTCTCCTGATAGCACCACATTGAAAATTTGATCCTTTTTTTTGATGTCAAATGCAAAGCTACCATTCGTGAGGGTTGCATCTTTTTTGAGTTCAAAAAGGATAGTATGATGATTTATTTTACCTGCTAACATACTGCTCAATTCAGCTTTGGTAAAGTCAGTTACAGCTTTGGCAGTTTCATATTGATCAGACATGAAGCTGATTTGTTGAGCGTTGACAGAAGATGTAAAAAAAATAAATAACAGGAATACCGATCTTATCATCATGAACAGTTTAATGCGTACAAAAAATAGCTAATCTCAAAGTGTATTGAAATTCACCTGCAGGTATCCACCATTGGCATTGGCGGCCGCTACCACCTGTGGAATGCCGTTGACAATATCAACAGAGGGCTGATGGATATGTCCTGCTAAGATGCCCATAAGGTTAGGAGCTGAAAAAACAGTCTTGTAAAATGCCATGGTGGAAGCGGTATGTCCAGCTGCACGCCAAGGCATTCTTCTTTCCAGCTGAAAGTTTTTATCATTTGCTGCATTCCATTGGGGATGTCCACAACCAAATGAAACAGGTCTCCCGGGAGCATAGAGTGGGATGTGCAGCAGGAGGATGCAGGGCTTGTTTTCCTGTAGGCAAGACTGCAGCAGGTTCAGTTGTTCAGGCTTGATTTCATAGGTTGAATTGTCGATAGTGATGAAAATGACCCCATTGATTTCCCTTCGGTGCGCATAAGGGTTTTGGCTATTGTAAAGGGGATGCAATCGCTTTTTGATCCAGGTATCCCGAAGTATATCTGATGTGCCTTCCATTCCTTCATAGTGCCAGTCGTGATTACCTGCAGTATATACATAATCCAGTCCACTTTTTTTCAGCTCCTCTCTAACCCACTCCACAGCTGCTTCGGAAGGGAAACTGAAAATATCACCAATCATGGCCAGCAATGCCGCATTGGATTGCTGCGAAACCTGAAGTGTTTCGACAAACGCCTTTTCGGGATTTGTAGGTTCACCAGTAATAAAATGTTTCGTGTTGTTATAGGCTTTCGCCATCCTACCGCTGAAATCAGCATAGGGTAATCCCCTTGCATCATCTTTGAATAGGTGTGTATCTGCCAGCATGGTGATGGAAAAGTTATTGGTAATGCCGGGATGCGTGAAGCGAAGTACGTGTCCGTTTAAAGAAAAGGAACCCTCTCGTTGCAGAACAGGAGGAGTGAAAATATTCCCGTTGGCAAATCCGGTAGTTGCAATACCCAGTGAGGCAAGGGACAGGTTTCCAATTACTTTTCTTCTGTTCATTTTGAAATTTGGCAAATATTGTATTGCCCAGCTGAAATTACTGAAATATCCTACTATAACATTGAGCTTACAAACAGTTTACACATGTATCTTGCGTGGATTGGCATAATTTTAATTCAAGAAACATTTTCATGAAAAGACGTCAATTCATCAGCCAAGCCGCAACAGGTGCAGTCTCGATTGCCATAGGTTCATCCTTCAACATCATCAAAGCAACTCAAAAAAATGTACCAGTCATCGGTCATGGAGATTTCCGTTACAGGGTGCACCGCGACTGGGGAGTGCTTGACGCGCGTACACCGGTAAAGGATTGCCACGAGATGGTGATGGACAGTAAAAAGCGCATCATCTTATTGACCACTGAAACGAAAAACAACATCATCATATACGACCGGTCAGGTAAGTTGTTAGACACTTGGGGACATGATTTTCCGGGTGGACACGGACTGACCATCCATGATGAGGGTGGTGAGGAGTTCTTGTACATTACCGATAATCAACTTGGTGAAGTGTATAAGACCACCATGGATGGCAGGATAATCCTGACCATACGCCACCCCAAATTTATCGGCCAATATGGGGAATGCGACAAATTCAAACCTACTGAGACCTGTATCGGTCCGAATGGTGATATTTATGTAGCAGATGGTTACGGTTCGCAGTTCATCCTGCAATATTCCTCCAAGGGGGAATTCATCCGTAAGTTTGGTGGCGACAGTTTCGGTGAAAAATTTTTCAAGCAGG
>JBILSG010000177.1:0-5343 GCA_044372235.1 Chitinophagaceae bacterium | reverse complement strand
TCCATAATACAAAACTACCAGAAAGCATAACATAGGAACGCTGTAGCCGATTTGAATATTGTCGTTCGAGTTATCGATTATTTTACCCATGATTACAGGGAATATTGCCCCACCGATTATGGCCATGACAATCAATGAGGATGCAGGTTTTGTGTGTTCCTTAAGATCTCTGATGCCAAGTGAAAAGATAGTTGGAAACATGATAGACATAAAAAAACCTAGTCCGCCCAATGCAATCACTACATACTGGCCATCAGCATAGATAGCTACAAGGCTTAATATGATACAGGCAACCGCATACAGAGAAAGCAATTTTGCAGGGGCAATGAACCGCATGAAAAAGGTTCCAGCAAATCGGCCAATCATAAACAACAAACCATATATGCCAAGATAATACCCTGCAGTCTTTTCATCGACTCCGCCACCCGCAATAGCCATCCGAACAAAAAAACTCGTTACACATACCTGTGCACCAACGTAAAAAAGTTGAGCAACCACAGCCCAGTTCAGGTGTTTGTGTTTGATTGCTCCGCTAATGCTTCCCTGGTCGCCACCTGCTTCTTCCTCTTTGAATTCTGGAAATTTGTTAACCAGGAATATTACAGCAATGATCAGTAAAAATACACCAAGTATCATATAAGGCATTTTCACCGATGCGGCTTCACCACTCAGGTAGGCGATTCGTTCAGCTTCTTGCATCAGTGAAAGTTCTTCAGCACTGTATTCTTTTCCGGAAAGGATGAAAATGGTTCCTATAAACGGACCTACAGACGCAGCCAGACCATTGAAAGACTGCGCCAGATTCAACCTTTGTGTTGAACTTTCTGCATCACCCAGCTTTGTTGCATATGGATTGGCTGCAGTTTCCAGAATGGTTAGTCCGCATCCTAAGATGAACAGACCGGCTAGAAAAACTTCATAGGTTCTTGAATTGGCTGCAGGAATAAAGAGAAAAGCACCAATACTAAAGAGTATTAATCCCGAAATAATCCCCTTTTTGTAACCATATTTTTTCAAAATTATTCCGGCAGGTATTGCAGCCAGGAAATAAGCAAGGTAAACTGCAGTGTCCACAAAGGTGGACTGCATATTGGTTAGTTGAAGTGCTTTTCTCAAGTGGGGTATTAGGATACCATTCAGGTTATTGGCAATCCCCCAAAGAAAGAAGAGACTTGTCACAAGGATGAAGGGAATCAGGTAAGCAGTCGTTTTTTTGGTTGTCATGTTTGGTTGTTTTATTGTAATGCAGCCCTGTCCAGGTGAACATAACCTCCATCCACATGGATGAGCTGACCGGTGGTATGGGATGATTTTGAAGACAGGAGGAATGCAACTGTATTAGCTATTTCTTCAGATGTTGTCATTCTTTTCTCAAGCGGAATCCGGGAGGTAATTTTAGTCAAAGTATCTTCCGGGTTTGGAAGTGTTTTAATCCATTTATCATAAAGCGGGGTATAACATTCTGCAACAATTACGGCATTCACCCGGATACCGTATTTCAATAATTCAACAGCCCATTCTCTGGTAAATGCATTGCGACCACCGTTTGAAGCTGCGTATCCTGATGTTCCACCCTGTCCGGTTTCTGCTACTTTTGAACTGATGTTAACAATGGCTCCCTTGGATGCAATCAATGCGGGAAGGGCGGCTTGTACAACCATGTAGTAATGAATCAGGTTGTTATGCAAGGATTTTATCAGTTGTTGATAATTTCCTGATTCCAGACCAACGCCATCATTGATGCCTGCATTATTCACAACGCCGTCAATATGCTCATATCTGTTTAGCACTTCATGAACCGCATGTTGACATGCATCAGGATCAGTCAGTTCAACTGTTAGCTGATCTCCTCTTCCAATCTCTTTGATCAAGGCAAGGTTGTCTGTTTCGTTTCTGCCGAAAATTACTGGAAAAGCTCCTTCAGCAGATAGAACCCTGGTAATTCCTTCACCAATTCCTTTAGCTCCTCCTGTAACGATGATGATTTTATCCCTTAGTTGTAGATCCATCCTTAATCTTATAAAATTGTAAAGTATTGAGGCCAAAAATTTTTGCCTGATCTGATTTGGGAAGCTGGTGCACGAATTTTTCTACTACTTCATAAACTTTATTGTAACTGCCCGCCACCAGGCATACAGGCCAGTCTGATCCGAAGCATATCCGGTCTATACCAAAGTATTCAGCTGAAGTTTCCAGATAGGGAAGCAGATCGTCATAAGTCCATTTTGAATAATCTGCCTCTGTTACCATTCCACTTAATTTGCAATAAATGCCTGGATGTTTAGCCAGGATTTTAATTTGCTCTTTCCATGTCTGAAACTGATTATTCCTGATATCGGGCTTGCCAATGTGATCGAGTATCATCTGGTTATCCGGCAGTTTTTCTGTCATACTGATAAGTGCCGGCAGCTGGTTATGGTAAACGAGCAGATCATAGGTGTAACCATGTTCAGCAAGTTTTTTCAGGTTAGTTGTGAATAGATCATTCCTGAGGTATTTTTCGTCTGGGGCCCCCTGCATAACACACCTGAACCCTGCAAGTTTTCCTATTCCCTCGAATTTATTGAGGGCTTTCTCCAGCTCAGGTGAATGAAGATCAGTCCATCCAACTACAGCTTTGATGAAATCATTTTTTGCTGCGAGGTCAAGCAGAAAAGTAGTTTCTGCTTCCGTTTCATCAGCCTGCACAGCTATTGTTCCATCAATTTGCAGGGTTTTTATAATTGTTGCCAGATCTCCCGGGAAAAAGTCACGGCGGATCGCAGACATGTCATCATTAATCCAGCCGTGTCTGGCGGGATCATACTGCCAGAAATGCTGATGTGCATCAATCCGCATACGCCACAGCAATTTGGTGTTGTTCTCCTAGTCCGGTTATGCCAAGTCTAACTTCATCTCCAGGTTTTAAATACCAGGGGGTAGGTTTTTGTCCGAGTCCAACTCCTGCAGGTGTTCCAGTGCTGATTACATCTCCGGGAAGTAATGTCATAAATTGCGAAATATAACTTACCAGATGGGGTATGTTGAAAATGAGATCTGATGTGGAAGAGTCTTGCATGCGTTGACCATTTACATCAAGCCATAAATGGAGGTTATGTGGATCGCTGACTTCATCAGCTGTAACAAAATACGGACCCATAGGTGCAAAGCTGTCGCAACTTTTTCCCTTCACCCATTGTCCGCTTCTTTCGAGTTGGAAAGCACGCTCGCTATAGTCGTTGTGCAAACAATATCCTGCAACATAATCCATGGCTTTTGCCTCATCTACATAGCTGGCTTTTTTGCCGATGATTACTGCCAGCTCCACTTCCCAATCGGTTTTTTCTGAGCTTTTGGGAATGATAACCGGATCATTGGGTCCGCATAAAGCGGTCGTACTTTTAAAAAATATGACTGGCTCAGCTGGAGCTGCCATGCCGCTTTCCTGTGCATGTTTGGCATAGTTTAATCCAACACAGATGATTTTGGATGGCCTTTCCACGCATGACAGGTAATGGATCGGTGTTACCATGATAGGGCAACTGTGCTGATGATCTTTCAACCATTGCCGCAATTGATCAAGTCCATTGGCACCCAGAAAATTTTCTGTAAGGGACATGCCTGATGTTGAAATATCTAGATGCTGTCCCTCGTCTGTTGCCAGTCCCAGTTTTACCTTTCCTTCCTGCTCAAATCTGAATAGTTTCATGTATTTGTGTTTTCAATTGTTTAATCTGGTAAATCCGCCATCGATGGGATAATCGCATCCCGTGATAAAAGACGCTTGTCTGCTGCAAAGGTAGAATACAAGCGATGCCACTTCATCCGGTTGACCCATGCGGCCAATAGGCTGACTGGCAGCGAGTTTTTTAAACATTTCTTCCTGCTGACCTGGGTAGTTTTTGTTGACAAAGCCATCTACGAACGGGGTATGAACCCTTGCCGGGGAAATGCAGTTGCATCTGATTCCTTTTTTAATATAGTCTCGTGCTACACTGAGGGTCATGGATAAAATAGCACCCTTACTCATGCTGTAGGCAAAACGGTCTGCGATGCCTAATGTGGCCGCAATGGATGCCATGTTAATAATGAGTCCCTCTCCCTGCTCCTCCATATAAGGAACGCATGCCTGCATGCAATTGTAGGCACCCCTTACATTTACATTGAAGACTTTCATGAAATCGTCTTCAGCAGTATTTACAACATTCCCAACATGTGCAATGCCCGCATTGTTAATAAGAATGCCAATTCCCCTTTGAATGGCAATAAGTGAAACGGCTTGCTGTACATCTTGCTGGCTGGTAATGTCTACTGCATGAAAGTGTACCCTCTCAGAGTCCAAATTCTGTTCCTCCATCCATTTCTTATCTGGCTTTTGTAAATCCAGTACATCAATGACTGCCCCATGCTGTTGAAAGAGTTGTACGATGGCTAATCCAATACCACTGGCACCTCCGGTAACCATCACATGGGGAAGAAGCAATTCAAAAGGTGTTGCTGGCATAATTTAATCAGGTTGATTTAAGATAACAATTTAAGATAAACGAAATGATTTAGGAGGATAAAAAAATATTTTTGACTAATTTTCCTTCATGAAACGTATACACCTGTTTTTCGTTCTGTTGCTATCTTCTGTTCAAATTGGTTATGCGCAGTTACCACCGGCCCCCTTCGGTGCTTTGCCTTCGGAAAGGCAATTGAAATGGCATGAGACAGAGGTATATGGACTGGTACACTTTACACCAACTACTTTTGAAAACAAAGAATGGGGATATGGTGATGCTGATCCAAAGATTTTTAATCCGGTTGCGTTCGACGCCGATAAGATTGTGGCTGCATTCAAGGCAGGTGGATTAAAAGGGATGGTATTAGTGGCTAAGCACCATGATGGCTTTGCCCTTTGGCCTACAAAAACCACATCATATAATATAAGTCAGTCTCCATTCAGGAATGGGAAAGGGGATATGGTCAGGGAGATGGAGCAAGCATGCAGAAAGGCCGGATTAAAGTTCGGGGTGTATTGTTCGCCGTGGGACAGGAACAATCCGGATTACGGAACTTTTGAATATGTAAAAGCTTACCGCGAACAGTTGCGGGAATTGTATACCCAGTATGGTGAGTTGTTCATGTCCTGGCACGATGGTGCCAATGGTGGAGACGGATACTATGGCGGAGCAAGAACTACGCGAAAAATAAACAGAGATACCTATTACGGCTGGGATACCACTTGGGCCATTACACGCAGTCTACAGCCGATGGCCAACCTTTTCAGTGATATCGGATGGGATGTAAGATGGGTGGGCAACGAGAGCGGATTTGCCGGAGAGACATCTTGGGCCACTTTTACACCTCTTCCTGCTAAGG
>JBILSG010000176.1:0-5354 GCA_044372235.1 Chitinophagaceae bacterium | reverse complement strand
ACTGCTAACTTAAATTCAACATTATAACCCTCCCCGGCGTCAATCAATAGTTTTATCTCGTCTAATGTCAACATCAATTAATTGATTTCAATGTCATCTTGATCAGCAGCATCAGCGAGTTGTTGGAGTTCCTGTTGCAGCCAGGTTTTATAGGCATGCACTTTAAGCTGCCTGCCGGGCAATGATACCACATACTTTTTGGCTTTGGGTGGTTCAGGGTCGATGGAATCGGATACAGGTGGCGGATTGCGGATCAGACCATTCCGGATGATTTCGAGTGCAGTTTTCCTGCTGCTGAACAACTCAATAAACGACAGGATTTCGGAATAGGTGAACCGGGTTTGCCTGTCCTTTACATCGTAATCAATGTCCACATCAGGTGATGTTCGTTGTTGCGCATAGTTCGCTATCGTACTGACTTTTGAAGCAGCATCTTCATTCAAACCCGCAGGAAGTCTGTCGATCTCCTGTTGAAGTGTCACCGCTTCCTGATACAAAACCTTGTAGGAATCAGACATTTCACGGGCTACAGCAGTCATCAGGTTATAATAAGCATCCTTAACCTGTTGGGCTTTATCCTGCAAAGCCCTGAATTGGGTCACGATACCTGCACGGTATATCTCACCAAATGTTTCAACAAGCGCACTGATTTGTGGATGGACAGTTGCTGCCTTGTTCAACTCATCTTGCACACCGTCAGCAAATGTTCTCCACTGGCGGACTTTATCCAGGTTGTTGCGGATGAATTTCTCCGCCTTCAAAATCTCACCAACAGTATCTTTGTAAAGGGTTGCTTGACTCAAAAAGTTTTCAGCTTTGTCGATGTAATTGGCATCACTCACTGCACCGGTGAAAGTTCCCAACAGTTCCTTCGAAGTTTCCAGGTAACCAAAGAGTGCATCAAAATCCCTTTGCTGCCTTTTCATATCATCCACCTTTTCACAAAAGCGTTTGGCAAGGTCACGGATGGCACTCACCAGATCGAAATCATTGGTATTCCAATCAATCCTTTTACCGGCATGTGTTTCACAATCCAGTTCTTGCAAGGATGTAACAAGGCTATTCTTCTGTGCCGTACTCAATGTTCGGGTAATGGCTTTGAAAGAGGCTTTCCTGAATTCACGGGCATTGGTGAAAATGGTTGCAACACCCTCATCATTCCAACTGAACTTATCCAAGCCATTGTGTTTGGCCATCAGCTTATTGCCCCGCATCAAGGCTGCTGCAGTGGTAATCACCGTACCAAATGCAAAACCGGTGGGCGGTTGCTCTAGGTCTTTTTCAAGCGTAGCGCCATCCACAAAAGCATTCTTGACTTTAAACAGGATCTGTTCTGCCGGCTTGAGGTTTTCCCCCACAAAATTTCCCTGTGCATCAAAAAACTGAAAATCCGCTGCTTGTCCGCTAAAGAATGTATGCAAGCGCTGGCCATTGGCTTCCCTGATGATGCGTTCTGCAATGGCGTCGGATAACTGTGCCGAAAGGCGTTGGCTGTAAACATTTTGAATAACCTGACGCTGCAATCCATTGAGGAAGGAAAGCCAGTTGTTTCTATCCAACTGTGCCGTATTGTACAAATAAATGGAAGTGCTTTCCATCAGGGAATATTCTACGAGCTCTTTCAAACGGTTTTCCTTCACCGACCGTTCTGCCTGAAAGGCACGCACGATGGGTCCTTCATCAGACTGCGGGTTGGCATATTTTTCTTCCAGGTATTTGATGCGTTCCACTTCATCCAACAACCTGTCCATTTCCCTGAAATATTTGTCTGCAGGCGCCAGCCAAATGACATCCTTGTTATTTTGGTATTGGGTTTTCAGCTGTTCAATCTGGGCAATACGGTCATTGTCGTAACTGTAAATGCTTTTCAGTTTCAGCTTCAGTTGTTTGATGCCAGGGTTCGTCAGTTCATCATCGTTTTCAGAAGTGATGTAAAAATCATATTGGGTGTTGTTGTCTTGTATCCTGGCCAGCGACCGCACCAGCGATGCGTTTTTATACGCGGCAATGATCATTTGTTTTTTGCGGAATGGCTGCACCTGGTATTGGTTCATCTCATCCAGCAACCGCTGTTCAATATCGGATGTGATGCGGTAAATACCATTCGTCAGCAACAAGACCTTATGTTCCACCAGTAACTCCAGCGCTTTTTCGATGATTGGCTGAGCAGTATGGAAATCATCGGGGGATTGTATATGGGATTTGACAATATTACTCAAGCTGGCGGGTGCCACTTCCGCTTCCGTCAGGAAATGGATGGTTTCCAGCAGATGACGTCCATGCAAATCGATGTGTTCATTTTGCAAGATCAAATCAGCATTGGTAAACCGGTTCACCAGCCTCACAGGCGGTTGTGGTTGTGCCTCTTTGGCAATCTGCCATCCGGTAGCGATACTGAACAGTTTTTCATGCTGGATTTCATGCTTCAGGATGTCATACGCAGTGATGATCATCCCCCTTGCTGCTACTTTGGTGGAGGCATAACCCTGTCGCCCGAAGAGAAAATTCTGTAAAAGCGTGAACTGGTTCTTGTAAAAAGGATAGTAGGTAATGTATGAATCTGCCGTTTCTGTTTTTGTTGCGCCCGTCAGTCCGCTGTGGTCAGCAATTTTACCCGAATGCTGCTGATAGTGCTCTTGCAGCAACCGGATGGCAGTATCCTTTTTCTTCAGCAGCCTGCTCCGTATGATGACATCCACTTCCGTGGCTTCCAGGTGAATTTTTGTTTTGAAGCGGTCGGTCACTTTGGTCAGCTGTGCCCTGTTGATATTTGAATTGTTGATGACATCGTCCAACTTTTCCTGTGCAATGGCGATGGTCCACACCTTGCCACCCAACGAGGAAAGCGATTCACTCAGACCCTGCAAGTCCAACAGGGTGAATTTACCCTGATTGATGGCTTCGCTGGCCTCGTCGAAAAGGAAAACGATTTTCTCATCCCTTACCACCTGAAGATAGTTGTTCAGTTCCTGCTTCAGCTTGGCCGAGTCAAATTCATCGATCTCCCTTCTGATGGTCGACATGATATGGGAGTAGTCTCCTTCCGAGTTGCCCAGCGAGCAATACAATTCCTTGATCTTGGTGAAATATATTGTGCGGTTATATTTGAAATCAGTCCAATTGAGTCCGGCTTTATCCTGAAAAAAATCAACGATACTGCCATATCCTGAATCACACATGAGGGAAAACAGCAGGAAACCATGTTCGTTTTCAGGCAGTTCAAGGGATTTGAGAAAGTTTCGGAAAAGGGCATAAGCAAAACCATTGGAAGTATCCTGACGGGCAACATCCATCAGCACCACACGCGAATGGATACTGTTCAGTTTTGAAATGACATTTTTCACCAGCGATTCATCATCGATTCCCGTAAAACGCTGAAGGATCCTGTCGCGTGCGGGTGTTCCGTTGATCATGCGGTTGCTCATCATATAACCCAGCAGCTTGCCGAAGTATGACTTGCCCGATCCGTAAAAACCAGACAACCATACACCCGTTTCAATTATGTTGGAAGTATAGACAGATACAAAGTCGCTGTATTCCCGGGCGAGTCCTTCCGTGATGATATAGCTTTCTATTTCAGACTGTATCGCAGCTTCTGAAATGTCTTCCAAGTCGATGACGTTTTTAATGTCTTCACTCAAATCGATGGTCAGTAAGTCCTTTATCAGCATGTGTGTGTTTTCTGAATTATTGAATGATCATACAACGGTATTTGGAGGATGGATATTTGCCCAGAAACAAAATCTTATCCTGCTCTAATGTAGCCGGATAGAGAATGATCAGGGGCAGGGAGGCTTTCATCACCACTTCATCCTCCATGATGTGTATATTGTGGATACCCGTTCCGTAAAGCGAGCCGGTATGCATCAGCACTGGCACTTTACCCTGTTGAATGACAGTTTTTATTTTATGTAATATTTCTTTGAAGAGGTCGCTTGAGGCTTCACCTGCCGGCGCTTTGAAAATTTCATGCGTGGCGGATTGCAGCATTTCAAAAAGCTGCATCAATTCCGCTTTGTGTTGTGAAACAAAATCTGTGAGCATCTGATTCAGGTCAATCAGTTCAAACCCTTCAGTTGGGAGCAGTTGGCGCATCTGTTCGATATACTCCAGCTCACGCATTGGCTCACAGACCACCAGAATGGAATTGCCACCGTTGGCGTTCAGCCTGATTTCAGACCGCCTGTCGGACTCCACCAGCCGCTTGGCAGAAAGGATGGTATGTTCAGGATTTTGTAAGGACATCATAAAGTGTTGAATAAGGAAGAAGGGTTTCAATGGTAAGCTTGTCACCTGTAAAATTCAGGTGAAAATAGCGGGAATATTTTTTCTGCATGAGTCGCTCCAACAATACCGACCGCTCAGAAAAGCAGTATCCCAGCCACTCCGATTCAAGCAGATTAGGCTTAGTAGATATGGCTTTTAGCCAGTATACAAACTGAACAAACTGTTGATCATTCAGGTAAGGATGAATGATGGTCTTATTCAGTTCACCCTCCATCAGGTGAAATTTTTTCAGCAGGGTCAGGTATTTGGAAGCGGTTACTTCAATGGTTGAATCAGACCATTTTTTGAGGTCGCCTTCCGTTTCTTTCAAGTCGCGGATGCAGGCAGACACCTCATTTTTTTTGATGGAAATCCGACCACTGTAAAAGGCAGGGAAAAACAGGTGCAGATTCAGGTAATGCAACAGTTCATTGTTGTATGAAGCATTCCAGAACAAGAGCAAAAGGCTATTGTGTGTTACTTTTTCGTGGTTAAGCACATCACGCATCATTGATTCCACATCCGCATTGGCAAACCTGATTAAAGTACCTAGGATTGCCTTCTCAAAACGCATGACTGACTTGTCTGTTTTGATGGCCGTGTAAGTATGAATGCCACCCGATTTTTTCATTGAACCGGTGCTGCTGTTCAGGAAAACCGAGACCAGGTTCCAATCGGGCAGGCTGCCCAAAATATTCAGTGAGGAATCGATTTTCACGCTTATCCCGGATGGTTTAATGGATGATTGACATTGGCCAGACGCTCAAATTTAATCAATTCTCTGTTCAGGGATAAGAGAAATACGACCGGCAGCATATCCACCGGTCGTAACCCATCCAACATATTAAAAATATTTATACTATGATTTGGACAAAGTTTTAATACTCGGGTTCAAGGTTAATTCTACAATTTGCATAAAATTGGGTTTGGTTATGTTGGCAAGTTAACATGCCACACCTCCGTCTATTGGAGGAGTAAAATAGGTGTATACTCAAAGCAGGCGGGGAAGTTGCAAGAAAATTTTAAAAAACTCCCCTCCTGCCCGAAGCAACGCGCAGGGATAGGAGGGGTGCCCTGCCTCCGGCAGG
>JBILSG010000175.1:0-5382 GCA_044372235.1 Chitinophagaceae bacterium | reverse complement strand
CCCCCAAAACGCCTGATCAGGCTTACACCTACAACGATGGCCGGAAACTCCATCAATGCCATGATAGCCACCATATAGCCATCAAAATGAAGGTTCTGCATTTCCAGAAAACTTGCGGCAGAAACGAAGGTCACTGCACTTACAGAGCCATAAGCCGCTGCAACCGCACCTGCATTGGCCACTCCTATCCTCGTCTTCAGGATGAAGAACGTATACATGGGAATAAGGGCGGAAATAGCCACACCGAGGAATAATGCATAGACAATCTCAGCGGAAAATACTCCGTGCTGCAATTCCTGCCCACCCTTGAAACCGATTGAAAATAACAGATAAAGAGAAATAAACTTTACTGAAGGAGCAGGAATCTCCAAATCACTTTTTACGACTGTTGCCAGAATACCAAGTAAAAAAAATAACAAGGTAGGATTCGTGATATTACTGACCAGGTTATGAAAGTCCATAATCGACCGCAATTTCGGCCGATTATTTCATATATAATATTAATATTTTTTAGATTATTTATAATTTTATTTTATAAATAGGTCATTGATCATTATTCAGCAAAGCGACGGATTTTTTGAATCCGATGTACATACCCAATCCGGAAACCAAAAAAATCGTACCAGGATAGGCCACTGAACCCTCCACATCTAAATTCCGTTGGAGTAATGCTCCAATAAAGATTGCAAGTCCGATTGATGTGAGCAATACTGCTAAATTTAAGATGATGATAGGCAGGTAGCGCGACTTACCTGACTTGGCTGCATAAAAAATGGAGGCATCAGTGCCTTTTTCAATCAAAGCCATCCGTTCTTTGTGCCTCGAAGAAATAAAGATGTAAATAATACCAAAAATAGTACCAAATAATACAGGAACAATAATCAGTTCTGAACCCATGATGTTAGAATTTATTTGTGATGAAATGTGTTACGAAGATTAGACCAGCTGAATTAAAAAATGGTTACAAATTATTTTTTGTAACCTTGAAGCCTGACAAATGGTCTAATCAATGTCGTGAAGGATTTACAATCAGCATCAGTTCATCTGAAAGAAGCACTAAAAGGCAACAGCGATGCCATCGGTAAACTGGTAGAAGCACATCAGGAGCTCGTCTATTCAATCACCTGGAAAGTGCTGAGCAACAGGGAAGATGCAGAAGATGCTGCACAGGAAACCTTCATTAAATGTTTCCGGAATCTGCACAAATTCAAGGGTGAATCTGCTTTTGGAACCTGGCTTTGCAGCATTGCATACAGAACTGCAATTGACCTGTTCAATAAAAGAAAAAACAGACTGGTAAGGTATGGTAGCCAGCCTGTTGACATCAATCATAGCGAAGGAGCTACAGTTTCCCTGCAAAACGAAACAGAATCCAGGGAAATTAAACTAATTTTAAAGCAGGCCATTGATGCCTTACCCACAGATGAAGCCCTGATGATTATGCTGCATTATTACTGGGATATGCCGTTGAGGGAAATTGGCCAGGTCTTGAATATAACTGAAAACAATGCCAAAGTGAGGCTGCACCGGAGTAGGATTAAACTTCAGGGATATTTGAAACAAGTAAACGATTAAGAAGCTTACTAAACTGATGATATGATATCTGATACAACTTTGGATAAACTACTGAAAGAAACCATAGTAGAAAACCTGGTCAAGGATCCCGGAAAGGAATTTACATTCCAAACAGTTAAAGCTATTGGAAACATCAATGCAGCATCGAAACCGCTGATATCAGGAAAGGTAATTGGCATTTTACTTTTGCTTCTCACGGCAGCCACTACAATCCTGGCATTGAATCCATCCACTGAAACAACTATCCCCATTGATTTTTACAGGTATTTATCTATATCCAGCCTGTTCAACAACATCAATTTCCAAATTAACCTGGACTCAACTATTTTGATGATTCTGGTGACCAGTTGTATCCTCATCCTTTTACAGCTCACCCTGTTGAAAAAATTGATCCTGAGGTGATTAAATTCAAGCAAGCGAACCAACCATGCCGCAGATTGTTATTCCATAAACTCCCTTATGTACGCCAGAGAATTTGAAGAGATCGTAAATAGAAGAAGATCGAACCGGGCATTTGATGAACAAACAGAAGTGCCGGATGAGGTCATACAAAAAGGATTGGAACTGGCTATCCTATCCCCCAACAGCAGTAATATGCAGCTTTGGGAGTTTCATTGGATCAGCGATAAAGAACTGCTGCAAGCCATGCATCCGCTTTGTCTCAAACAGTCGGCTGCAAGAACTGCCAAACACATGGTGGCTTTTGTTACCCGTCAGGACCTTTGGAAGAAGCACGCCAAATGGAATTACAACAATGTCAAAAATACCATAGGCGACCGCGAGCCTAGCAAAAGGGAGAAAAGGGGGTTGGATTATTACGGCAAACTGATGCCCGTTGTCTATCGTCAGGATTGGTTTGGTTTTTCAACCCTGTTCAGAAGGGTATTGTGCTTCGTCATGGGATTGAAAGACCCTTTTGCCCGCATCAGTGGCAGTCGCGACCAGAAAGTCATCGTTCATAAATCATGCGCCCTGGCAGCTCAGACATTCATGCTTTCTATGACAGCCATGGGCTACGACACTTGTCCCATGGAAGGCTTTGACCCCATTCGCGTGAAAAAGCTACTTAAACTGCCCAAAGGTGCTGAAATCAACATGATTGTTGCTGTTGGCAAGGGAACAGAAGCTGGCATTCATGGCGAAAGGAAACGTTTACCATTTGATGATGTTGTTTTCAGGTATTGATTGCCGGATTTAAACATTCACTCTCCCAGTACCTCCGAGAAATACCTCAGGGTTTCATTGAGTTCATCCGATGTTGTAAAACGACCCATGCTGAACCTGATTGATCTAAGTGCGTCCTCTTCGGATAGGCCCATCGCAGTAAGCACATGGGAGGGAGAAACTGAAACAGAACTGCAGGCAGATCCGGAAGAGAGGGCTATATGCTTTGAAACTTTTTTCAGCAACTGGTCTCCGTCACGGCACTCAAAGCGCAGGTTAGCCACATGATTTAACCTGTTTTCAACCTCCACATTGGACTTGACAAAAGGGTATTGCAACAACATTTCCTCCAGCCTGTTGCGCAAAGCAGACAGCCTCTGGGACTCTGCAGCCATCAATTGGCTGCAAATTTCAGCCGCCTTGCCCATGCCAACAATACCTGGCACATTGAGTGTGCCGCTGCGCATTTTCCGTTCATGGCCGCCACCATATTGTAGGGGAGAAAGTTCTACTTTCAGATTTTTTTTCCGGACATACAAACAACCCACACCTTTCGGCCCGTACAACTTATGTGCAGAAAAGGCCATCATGTCTATTCCATCTGCCTGAACATCCACAGGAATTTTACCCACTGCCTGTGTGGCATCCGTGAAAAAGGCAATACCCCTGCTTTTGAGCAGGGCTCCGATTTCACGAACAGGAAAAACAACTCCAGTTTCATTGTTGGCATACATGGCAGCAACCAAAAGGGTATCCCGACGCAATGCCGATTCGAGTCGCTCAACAGAAATCATTCCATGGCTATCTACCGGCAAAACAGAAACATCATACCCTTGCGTTGCCAGGTATTCACAAACGTCCAGCACTGCCTTATGCTCTGTAGCCACGGTGATGATGTGTCTTCCCTTTGTTGCATTGGCTTCAGCATAGCCTCGGATTGCCAGATTGACTGACTCTGTGGCTCCCGATGTAAAAATAATCTCCTGTGGATCTGCCCCAATCAATGAACCAACCTGCTCACGTGCAAATTGAACTGCCTCTTCGGCATACCAGCCAAAAGCATGAGACTTACTTGCTGCATTTCCAAAATGGGTGTTGAAAAAAGGCAACATCGCATCCACTACCCTGGGGTCACAGGGCGTTGTGGCATTGTAGTCTAAATAAATGGGATAGTTTGTCAAAACTTTCTAATTGTGGCGAACACCTTCCCTGACCCTGAATACATGTAAAATATAGGGGAATACGGCATCCATGCTTTCTTCTGCCCCACGGGGCGACCCCGGAAGGGTCATCAGCAGTGTTTCACCGGTAAATCCTGCGATACCCCTGCTCAACATGGCATAGGGCGTTCTTTGCTGACCATAATCCCTGGCCACTTCCATGATTCCAGGCACTTCCCGTTCAATCAATGGGCGCAAAGCATCTGGCGTAACATCTCTTGGGGAGAGCCCGGTACCACCGGTAAACAGGATCAACTGGTATCCATCAGCAATCAACTGCTTTGCAGTTTGTTGAATGATATCAAACTCATCTGCAATAGCCTTCCGGAATGAAACACTGAGCTTGTGTTTTTGCAACCTCGCCTCGATCACATCTCCACTTTTGTCTTCATTCAATCCCCTACTCACACTGTCGCTGCAGGTGATAACGGCCACCTTTACCGTATCAGGATACGCATACTTGATATCTGACTTACCCCCTTTCTTTTTCTCCAGCCTGATTGAACCGATTTCTATCGCATCATCAATGGGCTTGAGCATATCATACATGGTAAGTGCTGTAACCGCCACACCGTGCATGGCTTCCACTTCAACGCCGGTCTTGTAAATGGTGTGGACTTCCACTTTGATGATGACAGACAAACCGTCAATTTCATGGGTAATCGCTGTATATTCCACGGGAAGTGGATGACAGTCGGGAATGACCTCGTATGTCTTTTTGCATGCCAGCAAGCCTGCTGCACGACTGAACTCAAATACATCGCCTTTGGGAACCTGCCTATTGACAATGGCATCGATGGTTTCCTGTTTGGAAACCTTTAAAATACCCACCGCAATGGCCTGACGGAGTGTAGAAGATTTATGTGTGATATTGACCATGATAATTATTTATTGGTTTACTTTCCACTGGTACCCTTCTCCCTGAAAAATCTCCTTCCCCCATACAGGTAGTTCTGCCTTGATGCGCTCCACACATTCGCTGCACGCCTCAGTAGCCGCCTTGCGGTGCGCCGATGAGGTGAATACAAAAAGACAAATTTCCCCTGCCTTGATTGCACCAAGACTGTGGTAAACATGCATGCAGGTAAGCGGATATTTGGCAAAGATGGCTTCACGGATCTCAGTCATTTTCTCTAATGCCATATCCACATGACTGGTATACTCAATGGCCTCAACTTGTTTGTCGTCTATAAGATCTGCCCTAACCTGGCCAAGAAATATGCTGTGCCCGCCAATATTGGTTTTGGTAGCGTGTTTAGCAATGCTGCCGGCAATAAATGCTGGATCAACCGGTCCTTCTACAAAAATGTTTTTGATTTTTTTCTGCTCACTCATAATTCAAATGATTTGATGCGACAAGTGCCTGAACGCCACCTTTCAAGCTACAAACACTGCCAGCGGAATTTTGTTTTAAAAACAGTGA
>JBILSG010000174.1:0-5387 GCA_044372235.1 Chitinophagaceae bacterium | reverse complement strand
TGACACGTTGCAAAAGTAGTATTGAAAAACATTACTGCCAAAAATCAGGCTTAATTTATAAAATGGTACTAAATTGAGTTTATTATGAAAAAGATACTCTTTTCAAGCCTTGTAAGCATAATTATTGCCAGTTGTATGGTTCAGAACCTGAACGGTCAAAGCCAGGCAGATAAATGGAAGCTCATATGGTCAGATGAATTTGAAGTAAATGGACTTCCAGACAGCACCAAATGGGGATATGATATTGGTGGTCATGGATGGGGTAACAATGAGCTGCAATATTATACTGCAAAAAGATCAAAAAATGCCCGTGTTGAAAACGGCGTACTGATTGTTGAAGCACATCAAGAGCCAATAGAAGATAAGTCATTCAGTTCTGCGCGATTGGTTACAAGGGGAAAAGCGGCCTGGAGTGAAGGAAAAATTGAAGTAAGGGCCAAGCTACCTTCAGGAGTTGGAACCTGGCCTGCAATCTGGATGCTGGCATCTACAGTACCATTACGCTGGCCTGAAGATGGAGAGATTGATATTATGGAACATGTTGGATTTGATCATGGCACAGTTCATGGCACAATTCACACCAAGAAATACAATCACATTATTGGAACCCAAAAGGCCAATCAGATAAAGGTTCCGGATTGTGCTGAACAATTTCACACCTATCAACTCGAATGGAATAAAGACGTGTTGAAAATCGGAATGGATGGTGTCAATTACTTCAACTATCCCAATGAAAAATCAGGGGTTGATGCATGGCCATTTGACAACAAAATGTACCTCATCCTGAATCTGGCTGTTGGAGGCAACTGGGGAGGACAGAAAGGCGTAGATAAAACAATTTGGCCCCGGAAAATGGAAGTCGATTTCGTTCGGGTTTACCAGCATTAATCAGCGTAATCAAACTTAAATATGAATAAAGCAACTTCAGTTTACGTGTGTATCATGCTCATAATGAGCTCTTTAGTCGCCAAATCCCAGTCAACCAGGTGGCAGCAGCGTGTGCATTACAAGATGGATGTGGTGGTTGATGCCGCTGGAAATAAATTTTCAGGTAAGCAACGTCTGGATTACTGGAATAATTCACCTGATACACTGCGGGTCTTGTACTACCACCTCCAGTGGAATGCATTTCAACCCGGGAGCATGATGGATATGCGCAGTCAGGAGATCGGAAAAAGGATTGTAAGAGGCCGACCAGATTGGGATGCTCGTGTAAAAGACAGGATTTCGATGTTAAAACCTGACGAAATTGGCTATCAGCAGGTGAACAATCTCAAGGTAAATGGCGAGCCACAGAAAACAACCCTTTATGAAACCATACTCAAAGTGGAGCTTTCCAAACCCATACTTCCACAATCCAAGGCACTGATTGAACTGGATTTCAATGCCCAGGTTCCGGTACAGATCCGGAGAAGCGGCCGGGATAACGCGGAAGGTGTTAGGTTCAGCATGGCTCAATGGTATCCCAAACTTTGTGAATACGATGAACAGGGCTGGCATCCTACACCTTATGTAGCCCGTGAATTTTATGGTGTCTGGGGTGATTTCGATGTCAACATTCAGATTGACAGTAAGTATGTGGTTGCAGCAACAGGGTACTTGCAAAATGCGCATGAAATAGGATTCGGATATGAAAAGCAATCCACTTTACCTCTTAAAGTAGGTAAAGGACCTACCCATACCTGGAAATTCAAGGCTCCGAATGTTCATGATTTTGTTTGGGCTGCAGATCCTGGTTATATACACAACACCAAAACTGTAAGAAAAGGACTCGTTCTGCACGCTTTTTATAAAATTGATTCTGCAGTCCTAACTAGGCAATTTGAGTCTATGTCCCCCAGAATGAAACAGGGGTCCAGTGCCATGAAATTTATTGCAAACTATAAAATGGAGTGGGACAGTGTCTTGGAACTGGCGGCAAAAGCAATACCCTACATGGATAAAGCGTATGGCGAGTACCCTTACAAGCAATATTCATTCATTCAAGGTGGTGACGGCGGTATGGAATACCCTATGGCAACCCTGCTCAAAGGGGCAGGAACCGGTGTTGTGATTCATGAATGGATGCACAGCTGGTATCAAATGATGCTCGGTACCAATGAATCTTTATATGCCTGGATGGATGAAGGCTTCACCAGTTTTGCAGAATCCAATGTACAAAATTACCTCAAAGGCAATACAGACTCATTCCCCCATCAGGATGCTTACAACTCCTACATTGCCCTGTCAAAAAGTGATTTTAATGAACCGCTTACCACACATGCAGATCATTATGCCACAAACAGCGCTTATAGTATCAATGCTTATTCCAAGGGGGAAGTATTTATGGAACAGCTGGGTTACATCGTAGGTGCTTCAGTAAGGGATAGTATTCTGCTCAAGTATTTTAACACATGGAAATACAAACACCCGCAGTTGAATGACCTGATTCGGATTGCTGAAAAAACAAGTGGCATTCAGCTGGATTGGTACAAGGATTTCTTTGTGAATACCAACAAAACAATTGATTATGGTATCGATAGTCTTTGGGATGACGGTGGTAAAATGCAGGTAAGGTTCAGAAACAATGGTACAATGCCCATGCCATTAGACATAGACCTCTTTTTTAAGGATGGTAGCAGAGAAACAGTCTATATACCACAGTACCTCATGTTCGGAGAAAAATCCAACGAAGAGCCTGCAATAAAGAGAACTGTTGGTTCTCCCTGGAAATGGACTCATCCTACTTACACTATTTCTGTTGATAGAAAATTACTGGATTTGAAAAAAATTGAAATTGATTCCAAAAAGAGAATGGCAGATACAGAAAGACGAAACAATAAACTGGAATTGAATTGGTAAGCAGAAGGATCTAACCTGCAAACATATTATCAATTTCTGTAAATAACTCAATCAGCCGGGAGAGCATCATGTGCATTTCATGATCTGTTTTCCCGGCATTTTCATTTTCAAAATCTTCGATTATGGTATCAAGCCCAGTTATCCCTACCGAATGAATCATCATTTTTTCACGATGCAAAATTTTTCTGGCCGAATTCCAGTCCATAGTAATCAAAGCAAGCTTCCATTCTTTGATAGCAAATTTGATTTCTTCAGCAAGATATTGCATGAGAGTGACAGCCTTTGACTGATTGTAACCAGCCATTTCCTCAATTTTTGCTTTTATTCTTTCCTTCATTGCTATTAAATGAGATGCGTCAAGGTTATGATTCTTAAAAAACTGACTCAACCTCATATTTAAATTTTTCTGATCAATCGGTTTTGTAATACAATCTGCAAAACCCTGAGACAACAGATTATTAACTTCAGATTTAAAGGCAGTTGCTGTTACTGCAATTACCGGCATATGTGCATTTGGGCCATCAAGTATTTTTTTTAATGCAGTCAAGCCATCCATGATCGGCATCTGAATATCCATCAATACCAAATCAAAAGTATCTGTTTGAAGTATATCAATTGCTTCCTGTCCGTTTTCAGCTTCAGTAACCAGACAACCCATATTTTGTAACATGATTACAAATAGGTTTCTGCTTAACTTATTATCTTCAACTATTAAAATCCTTTTTTCAAGTATCTCTGTTGATAAATCAGCCAGCAGGGGCTCTACTTCAGGTTGAAAGGCTTCAACAACATGCAGTGGAATTTCAATATAAACTTTGGTCCATTTTCCTTTTTCACTTGTAACCAATATAGTACCATCCATCAAATGAATTAATTTTTTAGTGATGGAAAGGCCAAGGCCTGTTCCTTCCATACCATTGTATCCCCCAACATACTCCTGATAAAATTCATTGAATATAAATCTGATTGCATCTTCCGAAATGCCTTTTCCTGTATCAAGACAGGTAATACTCACCCTTTGATACAATCCTTTCGCTTCTTTAAGTTGCAATTTCAATTGAACCTTTCCTGTTTCAGTGAACTTTATGGCATTGCTTAAAATGTTCATTAAGATTTGTCTTACTCTGGTTGGATCGCCGTTCAAAAGAGTATTGATCTGATTATCAAAGCTTGTTTCTAATATTAATCCTTTTTCTTCTGCTTTTGGTCTGAGAATATTCTCAACACTCTTAACTACATCTCTTAGATTTAGTAATCCATTTTCAATATTAAGCTTGCCTGCTTCTATTTTAGTCATATCCAGAATATCATTGATGATAAACAGGAGTCCTTCAGCTGCATCCTGAATATTATGGATAAAATACTTTTGCTGTTCATTCAGTTCAGTCAATGAAAGTTGCTCTGCAAAACCCATGATTGCATGCATGGGTGTCCTGATTTCATGACTTACAGTTGATAAAAATACAGACTTCGCCCTTTCAGATGCTATGGCCCGATTTTTAGTTTCCTCAAGACTTTTTTGTAACTTTTTACTTTGTGTAACATCCGTGTAACTCCAAAGCTGACCTTTGAAAACATTACCAATTATAATTGGAATATAGTCACGTTCCAGAATTCTTTGATCAGCCATTGATACTTCATCACCAATGACCGGATTCTTGGCAGTTACAAGTCCGATTATATCCTCCCTAACCTGATCAGGCTCAGCAAAAAGTGGCAGGACATTTTCCAAAGCTTCCAGGCAATCTGCACCATTCATTTTTTCAGGCGAAATTCCTATCTGGAATATTTCACAAAATTTTGAATTGACGAGCACTACACGGCTTTCTTCATCTTCAACCAGAATCCCCTTACCGAGGTTTCTCATCAGGTACTGTAGTCGATTGGCAGTTATCGTTTTTGAATTATCCTGGCAAACACAAATCAATCCGCGATCAGGTAATAGGGTAAGCGATATGTATTGTAAAACAGGTTGGCCAAGCTTATCTTTACCAATTGTTTCCCCTGACCAGTTACCTATAGACATTAAAACCGGAAAAATTTCTTTTTCAATTTTATCTGCATATTCACTGGTATAGATATGCTTCCATGATTTTCCTACAAGCTCGTCGGCCGAATCATATCCAAACAGATTGGCATGTGCTTTATTCATGTAGTAGTAAATACCACTTTCATCCAGTATAGCGATGCCATCAAAGGCATTTTCAATGGCTGTATATTGCTTTTCAGCGGTTAATTCTGGAATAGCGTACATTTTTTCCTAGTTTGTAATGATTTTTTGGTGAAATAAATTATTTTCAGTCATGTAAAATGGTGAAAAAAACATTTTTAAAAGAGAAAAAAACGTTGTTTAATTGAATTTAAAACAAAAAAGCACCTAAACTTAATAATACTTAACAATATGCATATAAAAACTTTATAAAAATCATTAAATTGAGTAATGACAAGCATTTATACTTTCCTCAACTACTTGTTATAGTTGTTTTTTTAAATTCAGTTTTTAAAATAATTGTGATTCAATCTAACTAAATACTAAAGAATTAAAT
>JBILSG010000173.1:0-5423 GCA_044372235.1 Chitinophagaceae bacterium | reverse complement strand
TGAGTTAAGTTTCAATGCGTCTGCAGATTCTCTTATATAAGGGGGTAGGTATGGTATTCCAGCCTGATTAAATGCTTCTTCTTCCGTGTGAATCTTATCCAGTGCTGAAGGATACTGTTGCCTGAATGCAGTGAGGAAGTCAGGATGGCAATTTGTTTCAAATAAGCGGACCGGAAATTCAGCTGTAGAAGTATGGATAAATCGGAGTTGAATACCTTCTGATCCCCTAGCGTGTGTAGTATTATCGGTAGGGTTTGTGATGTCAAGACCTTGTTGCTGTAACCAGGTTTCCAATTGCTGTTTTTTAATATCGGTAACCCAGGTCAGCTCTTCCAGGGTTGGCATTTGTCTGGCAAAATTTCCGGAAATCATCAACTTTGATGCCGGGAATTGGGCAGTTAACAAGGCCTGAATATGTTGTGCATAGGATTCAACTTCTGCATAAAGATAATGACCCTGATGACGCATGATAAATTCTATGGCATCGGCAACATTTTTTTGTGTTTTCTCCCCAAAACCCTTGTACATGGTTAGCCTGTTTTCATTGCAGGCATACAAAAGCTCACCAACACTCTCTATTCCCATCTCTTTCCAGATGGTTGATATTTTTTTCGGTCCAAGACCTTTTATCTGCAACATGTCCAGTACACCCGATGGTGTTTTGGATAAGATCTCTTCAAGGCTTACCATCTTTCCCGTTTGCAGCAGTTCTGTAATTTTGGCCGCTGTAGAAACACCAATGCCATTCAGTGTGCTGATTTGCTCAGGTTTCACCTGAGCCAGCTGCACTTGTAATTTGTCTATTGCAAAAGCTGCATTGCTGTATGATTTGGATTTGAAACTGTTTTCCTGGTGTATATCCATCAGCTTACTCAACAAGTTGAACATATCGGATATGGCAGCGTTTGATATCGACATAAAATTCAGGATTAACAGCGAATTTAAATCAGTCTTATGAATAAAAAAAAGGTCCCGCATAAAGCGGGACCAATATACTTCTCAAGGAAAGTAATCTTACTTAGCAGCCTTTTTAGGAGCAGCTTTCTTTGGAGCAGCAGCCTTTTTTGGAGCGGCTTTCTTAGCAGCAGCTTTCTTTGGAGCAGCAGCTTTTTTAGGTGCAGCTTTCTTAGCAGCAGCCTTTTTAGGAGCAGCAGCTTTTTTAGGTGCAGCTTTCTTAGCAGCAGCCTTTTTAGGAGCAGCAGCTTTTTTAGGTGCGGCTTTCTTAGCAGCAGCCTTTTTAGGAGCAGCAGCTTTTTTAGGTGCAGCTTTCTTTGCGGCTTTTTTTGCAGTTGCCATTTTGTTTAGAATTTAATGGTTAGGAAAAAGAATTTCATGCTAAATGTAGAAACAGTTTTCTACTCAGCAAAAAATTATTTTTTCTGTTGTATGCTTATCCGGCAATTGCAACCGGATTTACAGAAACAAGGGTTTTGTTGTTTTTGGTCTTCCTGAATTCTACAACACCATCACTAACTGCAAAAATGGTAAAATCTTTACCAACTCCTACATTCTTACCGGGGTGGTATTGTGTGCCACGCTGGCGGAGAATAATATTTCCTGAAGCAGCAGGTTGTCCACCAAAAATCTTGATACCAAGTCTTTTACTGTGGGAATCTCTTCCGTTTTTAACACTGCCTTCACCTTTCTTATGTGCCATGACGCTGAGTTTTTAATGTTTAGTGATTATATCAGGCAATGCTTTCAATCCTGATCTTGGTATAAAGTTTACGATGACCGATTTTCTTACGGAATCCCTTCCTTCTTTTCATCTTGAATGCAATTACTTTATCTCCCTGCTTCTCTCCGAGGATTTCTGCATTCACTTTTACGGTAACATCTTTGCCAACAGTGAGTTGACCTTCGTTGCTTACCAACAATACACTGGGAATTTCAATCTTGTCGCCTGCATTACCTTCAATATGAGAAACGTAGAGTTGTTGTCCGGCTTCCACCTTGTACTGATGACCTGCGATTTTTACAATTGCAAACATGATAATTCAAAATTTAGGACGGCAAAGGTAAGGATAAATTGGTTTTCCCCCAACTTTATAAACAAATTTAATTCAAATGCAATGAATTGGTTATGAAAACCGAAGATTATCTTTGTTGCCACCCATATTTTAGACCATGAAAATTAAATCATACCTGGCCAAACCATTTGCAGGCATCATCCAGCGGAAAATTCAACGTGCCATGCATACTGCAACGCAGGATCAGCAAAAAATAATGACTGACCTCATAAAAAAGGGTGCTGATGCTGAGTTTGGAAAGGCGCATAAAATTGCTCAGGCAAATGATTATCAATCATTTAAACAGGCTATTCCAATCAGGGATTATGAAGGATTCAGACCTTATATAGATAAAATAAAAGAGGGTAAACACAATGTTTTGTGGCCTGGAAAGCCCATTTATCTTGCCAAAACATCAGGAACAACATCCGGAGCTAAATATATTCCCATAACGGCAGACTCAATCCCCAACCATATAAACACTGCCCGAAACGCATTGCTTTCTTATATTGCTACTTCGGGTAATGCTGATTTTGCATCGGGAAATATGATTTTCCTTTCAGGTTCTCCAACATTAGACCGGATTGGAGGTATTCCCACCGGCAGGTTAAGTGGTATTGTAAACCACCATATTCCCGGATATCTCCGAAAAAACCAACTTCCTGCTTTCGAAACGAACTGTATTGAGGATTGGGAAACAAAACTAGACAGGATAGTTGATGAAACTCACATGCGCGATATGACCCTGATAAGTGGCATACCGCCCTGGATGCAGATGTATTTTGACCGACTGACCGCCAAAACCGGAAAGTCTGTAGGTGATCTTTTCCCCAATTTCAGTGTGATGGTTCACGGAGGCGTAAACTTTAAGCCTTACAGATCCAAACTGATGGACAGCATCGGCAGAGAAGTCGATACCATTGAAACCTTTCCGGCTTCAGAAGGTTTTTTTGCTTTTCAGGATACGCGAGACCAGGAAGGTCTTCTCTTGAATACAGACTCTGGTATTTTCTTTGAATTTATTCCTGCAGGTGAAATATTTAATGACAACCCAACAAGACTCTCCCTGCATGATGTTAAAATCGGAGAGAATTATGCGTTAATCATCAACAACAATGCCGGACTTTGGGGATATAATATCGGTGATACGGTTAAATTTGTATCACTCGATCCTTATAGAATTATTGTATCCGGTAGAATAAAACATTTTATTTCTGCTTTTGGAGAACATGTTATCGGTGAAGAAGTAGAATATAGCCTCATGAAAGCGGCTCAGGAAACAGGAATTCGTATCACAGAGTTTACCGTTGCTCCCATGATTAGTCAGGATAATGGTCAGTCGTTCCACGAATGGTTCATTGAATTTGAAAATGTACCTGAAGATCTTGAAGCATTTGCCAGTGCAGTTGATGAAAATATGCGGAAAAAGAATATTTATTATGACGACCTGATTCGTGGAAATATTCTGCGGAAGCTTGTCATCAGGCCACTTAAGCGCAATGCTTTTATTGATTATATGAAATCATTGGGTAAATTGGGTGGTCAAAATAAGGTGCCGAGACTGAGTAACGACAGGAAAATTGCTGCAGAACTCGAAAAAATGATATATATCAGCTAATTTTAGACATGGAGTTTGATTTTTCACATAACGATTTATCTGCATCGCCAGAGAAACAGGTTTTTAAAAGAATCGGTTTATTTGGATCCACAGGTTCCATTGGAAAACAAACCCTTGATGTCATCCGAGCGAATCCAGATAAGTTTGCAGCTTCCATTCTAACAGCTCATTCCAATCATGAATTGCTTATCAGCCAGGCTCTTGAGTTTAACCCTCGAGTAGTCGTTATTACAGATCCTGCTCACTACCAAATCATCAAACAGGCGCTGGACCCCAAAGGTATCATCGTGATGGCAGGAGAAGAATCCCTGGAAGAAGCTGCATCCATGGATATTTATGATATGATGATGGCTGCCATTGTGGGCTTTGCCGGACTAAAACCTACCCTTAAGGCAATAGCAGCCGGAAAGGATATCGGGCTGGCTAACAAAGAAACACTTGTTGTTGCTGGGGATGTTGTGATGGCTTTGGCTACAGAAAAAAAGATCTCAATCATCCCCGTCGACTCTGAACATTCTGCCATTTTTCAATGTCTGGTTGGGGAGAATCACAATCCTGTTGAAAAAATTATTTTAACGGCTTCAGGTGGACCATTCCTTGGTCGCAAGCCTAATTTTCTGGTTAATGTCAAACGTGAACATGCACTTCAGCACCCTAACTGGAGTATGGGGGCTAAAATTTCAATAGATTCATCAACCCTGATGAATAAAGGGCTTGAAATGATCGAGGCAAAATGGCTTTTTAACCTGGACCCTGCTCAGATTGAAGTAGTTATCCATCCCCAAAGCATCATCCACAGCATGGTGCAGTTCAAAGACAACAGCATCAAAGCTCAAATGGGACTGCCGGATATGAAGTTGCCCATCCAATACGCTATGGCATATCCCAACAGAATTGGTAACGATTTCCCCAGGTTCAACTTCCTGAAATCTGCCACACTTACCTTTGATCCTCCAGATATAAAGACATTCCGAAACCTGGCTCTGGCAATGGCAGCCATGAACAAAGGCGGTAATTTGCCCTGTGTCATGAATGCTGCCAATGAAATTGCAGTTTATGGTTTCATGAAAAACAGACTTGGATTCCTGGATATGACAGAAGTCATTGAGAAAACAATGGAAAAAATTGCTTTTATCCAGAATCCCACCTTAACGGAGTATTATGAAAGCGATGCCGATGCAAGAGAGTATTCCGCATCACTCATCAATCTCTGATGCAATAATTGCGCCAAATCAATTAATTTCGTTCCAAATTATTTCACATGTTTGCTCAGGTGTTGTTGGCTGTTAACTGGAGCTCTGTAGGACTGCAGGCTGGTCAGTTGATTTTGTCTCTTTCTATATTGGTAATCCTCCATGAACTGGGACATTTTATTCCGGCTAAAATATTTGGCTGCAGGGTAGAAAAGTTCTACTTGTTTTTTGATCCATGGTTTTCCCTGGTGAAGAAAAAAATCGGTGACACAATCTACGGTATCGGATGGTTGCCATTGGGAGGCTATGTTAAAATTGCTGGCATGGTTGATGAGAGTATGGATAAGGAGCAGTTAAAACAGCCTGCACAACCCTGGGAATTCAGGAGCAAACCGGCCTGGCAGCGTCTCATTATCATGATTGGCGGTGTAACGGTTAATGTATTGCTGGCATTTTTTATATATGCCATGATTTTGTTCAAGTGGGGTGAAACAAAGTTGCCAATGTCTAGTCTTAACAACGGTATTTGGATCGTTGATACGGTAATCAATGAAATTGGTTTGCATAATGGCGACAAAATAATCAGTGTGAATGATGAAAAAG
>JBILSG010000013.1:0-16964 GCA_044372235.1 Chitinophagaceae bacterium | reverse complement strand
AAATGACCAGATTCTCTTTGCTGCGTCCAGGCCCGGTGGTTTGTCGAATTACAGTTTGTCAGATAAATACAGTGCAGAAAATGCTGTAAGTCTGGTATCCGCAATGGGTGTGGGTGCGTTTAGTCCAGCTGATCTCACCAAGGCCCTTGCCGGGAAGGTAAGTTCGCTGAGGCCATCCATCAGCAATTACAGCGCAGGGTTTTCCGGTTCAAGCAGCAAAAAGGATCTGGAAGTACTTTTTCAACTGCTCAACCTCTATGTCAGGGAACCTAGAAAAGACAGCGGGCTTTATAACTCCGTAATTCAGCGTGGAAAAGCACAGGTTTCCATGCTTGGCGCCAATCCGCAGGTTGCATTCATTGACAGCCTGAATGTTGTCATGTACAATGCCAATCCACTTGCTCCAACAGCGATACCCAAGACTGCACATTTTGAAAAAATTGACCTCAACAGGAGTATGGCTATTTACAGGGAATTACTCGGAGACCTGGGAGGTATGCACATCAGTATAGTAGGTAGTTTTGATGAACAGGAAGTCATTACCCTGCTTGAAAAATATGTTGCAGGTTTACCTGCAGTTTCCAAGCCGGTAATAAAAGATAATAAAGTTCGGATTGCCAAAGGGCAGCAGACTTTCCGCGTGAACAAAGGAAAAGAAGACAAAAGCTTGATTGTAGGTGTTTTCGCTGGTGATATTGCTTACAGTGAGGCCCTGGCTCTGAAAATGAATGGTTTGAGCGATGCCATCAATATCATCATCACAGAGGAAATGCGCGAAAAAATACAGGGTATTTATGGTGGAGGTACCAGTGCCGGCCTCAATAAAACCCCATACGGTGCTTTCCAAATGATCCTGCAATTGCCATGCGGTCCTGCCAAAGTGGATACACTGATTGCATCTTTCAACAATGAACTCAACCGCATTGCCAGCAAAGGGATTGATCAGTCTTATGTAGACAAAGTAAAAAAGGCCTGGATTGAAAAGTATAAGGTAGATGTGAAAACAAATGCTTTCTGGCTCTCTGCATTGCAGGATATTGCGAGGGGGGAAAGGACTGCTGACAGGGTTATCAATGCTGAACAATATTTCAATGCGCTCAGTTTGCAGGATCTGAGTGAAGCGGCTACATTAGTAAGCAAAGCATCTTCCCGTATTATCGGCGTACAGATGCCTGAAACAGCAACTTCAGCCAGGTAATACCATGGATACACAGATTAATATCCTGGAACAGCCCTGTTCATTACAAGCTGTAGAAGAAATTTGTTGGACATTGCTTCACGGTGGAGCTTCCAGCAGGAAATCGGCTATGCATCAGGCTGCAATTGCCACGGCTGTTGACGGTATGGCTTTGATGAGAACCATTGTTTTGAGGAGGGTTGATACGGCAGGTAAAAGGTTATTTCTGCATACAGACCTGCGAAGCAAAAAGATGAATGATTTTGAATCCGGAGATTACCTCTCCTGGTTGTTCTATGATCAATCTGTAGCCACCCAAATCAGGTTGAGTGGCAAAGTAATACTCCATCACCAGGATAGCCTTTGCCGGGAACACTGGGATAAAACCGGACATCACAGCCGCCGGTATTACATGTCGGAAACAGCCCCATCTGTTGCATTTGATGAACCCTTTACGGGACTCAATCCCGCTTTGACATCTTTTGCATATACATTGGAAGACAGTGAAATGGGCTTTGCAAATTTTGTGGTGGTGGAAACTGAAATCAGTTGGATGGAATGGTATTATACGCATCATACCGGTAACAGAAGGGCAGTTTTCCGTTACACAGAAGGGTCTCTTAAGGAGGCTTCCTGGCTATCTCCCTGATGGAAAATGGGCATATCCCTTTTTTTCACTAACTTTGTGGTATTCATATAGTCTCTCGACAGCCCTGTTAATCTTACGTATCAAAGTTCATCAGGTCATTTTAGGGCAGGTTATATAATGCTGCTCATGCAGCATTCACATTAAAATTGTTACAAATTGTCATTCAAAGCATTGAATCTGATCGAGCCCATTTTAAGGTCGCTCGACACTGAAGGGTATACCATGCCCACACCTATCCAGCAACAATCTATTCCGGTAGCCCTTGAAGGAAGGGATTTACTTGGGTGCGCCCAAACCGGTACAGGGAAAACTGCTGCCTTCTCCCTTCCTATACTTCAGCGCCTTTATCTTGCAAAGCAACAAGGTGATTTACCAAAGGGTATCAGCACACTTATTCTAACGCCAACCCGTGAACTTGCCATCCAGATTGCTGAGAGTGTAGGCGTCTATGGTCGTAACCTAGGGCTTAAGCATCTTGTTATTTTTGGTGGTGTCTCCCAGCATCCACAGACGGCCTCACTCAGGCAGGGCACGGATATTCTTATTGCTACACCAGGCAGGTTACTTGACCTCATGCAACAGGGTTATATCAGTCTTGCCCATATCAGTATATTTGTACTGGATGAGGCAGACCGCATGCTTGATATGGGCTTCATACATGATGTTCGCAAGGTAATTGCCAAGCTGCCTGCAAAAAGGCAAACACTGTTTTTTTCTGCAACCATGCCTCCGGAAATTGCTTCCCTTGCCGACAATATTCTGAATAAACCGGCAAAAGTAGAAGTTACACCCGTTTCATCCACGGCTCAAACAGTCCGTCAGTCTGTCTACTTTGTTGATAAGGGGGATAAGAAAAACTTACTTGTTCACATCCTCAAAGATCAGTCAATCACCCGGGTGCTCGTTTTTGCCCGAACCAAACATGGTTCTGATAAGATTGTTAAGGATTTGATTAAACAGGGAATTACAGCAGAGGCTATTCATGGTAATAAATCACAAAATGCAAGGCAACGGGCTCTCAGTAATTTCAAATCTGCCACCACGCGTGCATTGGTGGCTACCGATATTGCTGCAAGAGGTATTGATATAGATGAGCTGACGCATGTTATCAATTATGAGCTTCCCAATGTTCCGGAAACCTATGTTCACAGAATTGGTAGAACCGGTCGCGCTGGTGCCAGTGGAATAGCACTTTCATTTTGTGATCAGGAAGAAAAAGAATACCTCCGGGATATCCATAAACTCATTGGTAACACAATTCCTGTTGAATCTGGTCATCCTTTTGTGATGGATACAGGATCTTACGTTTTCACCCCAAAGCCTTTAGTCAAATCAAATTTTCAACAAAGCCGGCGGGAAAATTCCAATAACAGTTTCAGAGAGAGAATTGCCCCAAGGCGAATTTCCATTCAGAAGAATCTGACAGAAAGAGTATAGAATAAGTATTTTGCTTGAGCACATTAAAAAAGGAAGGGGTATGGAAATACCCCTTCGTTTGTCTAATAACTCTTAACGCTCGCACTGAGCCCGAAGGCCCTATGATTTTTCAATTCTGACATTATTGGATCTAAATCGTTCTGGATATAAGATAACTACACTTTCAATAGTTTGGTTATTGATTATGATAGTTGCATTTTAGTTTTTTGTTGTGGTATTTCTTAGGCCTGTACTTGCGGATACAGTTTTATAATTGGATCTTGGTGGCTTTTTCTTTTAGGATATTTTGGGTTTTCCAGGAAAGCTGGGTGAAACTTGTAAAAAGGAAAAGGATTTGTTAATTTAGCGATAAGCAAATGTGCTATAAAATTAAACACCAAACAAACTGAATTACTCTATTCTGGTATAGAGTTTATCTATAACCTCAATATAACTATTATCTATATTATTAATATCTATATCAGTCTTATATTAGTAGCATGAATATTCAGCAATTGGAATATGTGATTGCATTGGATGATCACAGGCATTTTGTGACAGCTGCGGAAAAATGTCATGTAACGCAGGCTACTTTGAGCATGATGGTTAAAAAGCTCGAAGACGAGCTTGGTGTAAAATTATTTGACAGGAGTAAAAAACCGCTTGTACCTACATCAGTGGGTAAACGAATCATTTCTCAGGCACGTGTCATCATACAGGAAGCATCCCGCATGGACGAAATTATTGGTTCTGAACGCGGTGTACTCAAAGGTGAGCTTAGGTTAGGTATCATACCAACTTTGGCGCCTTATGTTCTACCGATGTTTGTTAAGCAGTTTCTGGAGAAATATCCCAGTGTAAAGCTTAAAATAAATGAGATTACTACAGATGAAATAATCTACAGACTCGAACAAGGTGACCTAGATGCGGGTTTGATGGCTATCCCATTGGGCAGAAAAGGATTAATGGAACATCACCTTTTCAACGAAGAATTTGTGGTATATGCATCTGATAACCAGAAACTGCTTGAAAAGAACTTTGTTTTACCGGCAGACATTGACCACAATCAACTCTGGTTGCTGGAAGAAGGGCATTGCATGCGTACACAGGTAGTAAACCTTTGTGAACTGAAAGAACGGGAAAGGGATATCCATCAACTGGAATTTGAAGCTGGAAGCCTAGAAACACTCCAGAAAGTTATTGATGTAATGGATGGCATGACCGTACTCCCCATGTTGGCAGTAAAAGAAATGCGGGAGGAAATGCGTAAAAATATCCGTTTTTTTTCAGCTCCGGCACCGGTCAGGGAAATCGGACTGGTGACCTACCGTTATTATGTCAAAGAAGCCCTGGTTGAGGCACTAAAGGAAGTTATTCTGAATAACCTCCCGCTGGAAATCCCCAAGGATTCACCGGGTGCCCCCCCGATGGTCATGAGACCTTAACTACGAATTAACTTATTTTTAAATTCGGATTGGATAATTTTGCACACCGGTAACAGGCTTTGAACAAAGGTTCTGAAAACTTGTTGTCGATCTATTGTTGTAGTTCTAAATTTCCAGTATGGCAGGTAATGAAGTGGAGGTTTCCCTTGGGAAATCTATCAGAAAATTTTTTGAAGTAATCAGGCTTGAAAAAAAGGAGGTATCGGCCATTTATTTCTTCGCCATACTGAGTGGACTCATTCAGTTATCCCTCCCGCTGGGTATACAGGCAATCATAAATTTTGCTCAGGTTGCAGCAGGCCAAAGCAAGCTTCCTGCTTCAATGTGGCTGTTGATTTTCATGGTAGTTCTTGGTGTGCTCTCTTCCGGTGTGCTTCAGGTAAGTCAGATGCGTGTAGTTGAAAAAATACAGCAACGTCTCTTCACACGGTATGCCTTTGAATTCACCTATATTATACCCAAACTAAAATCATTCTATACAGATCAATACCACCTTCCGGAACTTGTAAACCGCTTCTTTGATACAGTTTCGCTCCAAAAAGCACTTTCTAAGTTGTTGATTGATATCCCGCTTGCTGTTATTCAGATTTTATTCGGACTCATTCTCCTTTCTTTTTATAATCCGGTTTTCATCATTCTGGGTCTCTTAATGTTAACCGTGCTGTATGCGGTTTTGTATTACACCTCAAAACCCGGGTTCTCAGCATCACTCAGGGAAAGTAATTACAAATACAATGTTGCAGGGTGGCTTGAAGAAATCGCAAGAACCTTCAAAACATTCAAGGTGGCAGGAAACAACAGCTTTCACCTGAAGAAAACAGATCAGATGCTTGAAGGGTATCTTAAGGCAAGAACAGAGCACTTCCTTGTACTCAAATTTCAGTATTGGTCGCTTATTCTTTTTAAATTACTGATTACAGCTGCCATGCTGATTATCGGTGCATTCCTGCTGATGGATCAGCAACTTAACCTGGGTCAGTTCATTGCTGCCGAAATAGTGATCCTTACAGTGCTGGCAGCCGTTGAAAAGCTTATCCTAAGTCTCGATAAAGGTTATGACCTGCTTACAAGCCTGGATAAATTAACAAAGGTTACTGAAAAGGAAATTGAATCCGGGGGCTCGTTGGGTTTTAACTCAAATGGAATGGGCATTTCCCTCCAATTTGAAAACCTGTCTTTTAGTTTTGATGGTCATAAGCAGGTATTGAGTAATGTTAATCTTGAAGTGTTGCCAGCAAAGAAAATATGTGTCATGGGCGAAGCTTCTTCTGGCAAATCAACACTTTTGGAACTGGCAACGGGTATATATCAACACCAGGAGGGTGCTTTGCTCATAAATGGTATTCCCATCGGTAATTATATGCCGGAATCTTACAGGAAACATATAGGTGTTTTTTACCATGATCAGGATGTCTTTCTTGGAACTTTGATGGAGAATATTACAATGGGAGATCCGGGCATAACTGTTCAGAAGTTATTGCCACTTGTTGAGGTGCTTGGATTGAAGTCGTTCTTAAATACCCTGCCAGCAGGTTTTGATACGGTCTTGAAACCCACGGGTAAAGGACTTTCCAGTATCATAGCTAAAAAAATTCTTTTGTTAAGGGCTTTTGCTGGGAGTCCGGATTTACTAATCCTGGATGAACCTTTCGAAATGGCCGGGGGTCAGCACTGCCATAATATCGCTGATTACCTTATTGGGTTATCTCACACAACCGTACTAGTGGCTTCAGGAGACATTGCTTTTGCAGAAAAATGTGATGTGGTAGTGATCATGGAAAATGGGAAGATTAAAAAAAGCGGACCTGCCAAACTAATATTACAACAGGAGGGAAAGATCTGATATGAAAAATGTAATCCGAACAATTCAAAGGGAAACAGGTTTCGAGCCGCAGGCACCTGAACTTATTTACAGGGCACAGCGTGATAGCAGGGTTAAATATTGGTTTTACAGCATTCTCATCTCTTTGGCAGTCTTGATGTTCCTGCCGTGGACACAAAATATCAATGCATCAGGAACTGTAACCACCCTTTTTCAAGATCAGCGTCCGCAAGAGCTGAACACCATCATACCAGGTAGAATCATAAAATGGTGGGTTAAGGAAGGAGATATGGTTAAAAAAGGTGATACCATTGTTCAGCTGGCAGATGTAAAGGATGATTACCTCGATCCCAATTTGGTGGAGCGTACGGAGGAACAATTAAAATCCAAACAGCTGAAAATTGATTTTTACCAGCAAAAAATACAAGCAACATTGAGTCAGGTCATTGCCCTGGAGCAATCGAGGGATTTTAAAATTGCTGCAATGGAAAATAAATTGGAGCAGTTAAAGCGGAAAGTATTAAGTGACAGTGCTGAATTGGTTGCGGCAGATATTGATCTGGGTATTGCTACATTGCAATTCAGCAGGGCCAAACAAATGTTTTCAGACGGTATCATAGCACTCACAGAACTGGAAAGAAGAACTGCGCAATTCAATAAAATGCAGGCTTTAGCAACAGAAAAGCAACAAAAATTAATGAATACACGTCAAGACCTGTCTATCACCCGAATAGAAATGCTGGGTGTGCGGCAGGATGCTGATGACAAGATATTTAAAGCCAGAAGCGAAATTGCAGGTGCTCAAAGCGAAGTCGCATCAACCGGTGGTGACCTGGCTAAAAACACCAATCAACTGGCTAATTATGTTATCAGGGGAAGTCAGCGCTGGCTTATTGCGCCGCAGGATGGCCAGCTGAATAATGCCCGTAAACAGGGTCTGAATGAAATGGTCAAAGAGGGTGAAACTATCGCTGAAATTGTACCAACGCAAACAGACCTCGCCGTAGAATTGTTTGTCGCTCCGCAAGACCTCGTTCTGATCAACAAAGGCCAGGAAGTTCGTCTCATTTTCGACGGCTTTCCTGCAATAGTCTTTTCGGGATGGCCTGCTGCAAGCTATGGTACATTTTTAGGTGAGGTCATCGCCGTTGAAACAAATGTAAATATCAATGGTAAATTCAGAATTCTGGTAGTACCAGGTAAGAGAGAAAAGGCATGGCCTGTTAATGTGAGATTCGGAGCTGGTGTAAAAGGTTTTGCCATGCTGAAAAATGTAAGCATATGGTATGAATTATGGCGGCAGGTAAACGGATTCCCTCCGGAATATTATAAGCCTGTTACAGGTGAAAAAGACAAAAAGAAATGACATGCGGTACCTGATATTTGCGTTCCTTTCAATTTGTTGTAGTGCGGAAGCCCAGGATAAGTATCTGACGCTGGATGCTACACTGGATATTATCAGAAAATACCATCCTGTAGTGAAACAGGCTTCGCTTGATGTTGAACAGGCAAAAGCGGCACTGACTTCCGCAAGAGGGATGTTTGACCCAGCTTTGTATTACGAGGCAGACAGAAAGACATTCGATGGTTCAAATTATTTTAACTACACCAATCCATCGCTCAAAATCCCAACCTGGTATGGTATAGATATTAACGCCGGACTGGAGAACAACCTGGGTTCTCGCGTGGATCCAACCATGACCATCGGGAAAAGTACCTACTTGGGCGTATCTATTCCGGTGCTTAAGGGTCTTTTATTCGACAAGCGAAGGGCAGCAGTTCAGCAGGGTAAAATATTCATACGGATGAGTGTCCAGGAACAGCGTCAGACTATCAATGACCTCCTGCAGGATGCCGGTGAGGCATACTGGAAGTGGACTGTATCCTATCAGGTCAATCAGGTATTGGTCAGGGCAATCCAGGTTAATGAAAATCGAGTTGATTTCGTACGGAAGGCATGGCAGTCTGGTGATCGTGCAGCACTGGATACGGTTGAGGCATTTGCGCAATTGCAATCCATTCAGGTTATGGAGCGCCAATCCTGGCTTGACTTGCAAAAGGCAAGGCTCATGTTGAGTAACTTTATGTGGACGGTTGATGCAAAACCTTATGAACTTGCAGAAGAAATCCTGCCAGACACATCCTGGATGATTGTGCCGGTTAATACTTACCCTGTTCCTGTCCTGGATCAAACATTACTTATTGCCATGGAAGAGCATCCCAAATTGCGCACTACTTCCCTTAAGTCGGATGTTCTGGAAATTGACAGACGCAGTAAATTTCAGAATCTGCTGCCCAAGTTAGACATGTCCTATAATTTTTTGAACAAAGGGTATGGCCTGAGTAAAACCTTCGCTTCTCCTTTGTTTGAAAATAACTTTAAATATGGTGTGCAATTCGGACTTCCCCTCTTTCAGCGCGAAGCAAGAGGTGAGTACCGCATGGCCAAAATAAAAATTCAGTCCAATCAGCTTACATTTGATCAGGCCAGACTGGAAATAGGTAACAAGGTTCGGGCAGCTTTCAATGAAGTGATTGCCATGCAACAGCAGGTTAACTTTATGCAGCAAAACCTTAAAAACCAGCAAACGTTGCTCAGAGCTGAAGAGTTTAAATTAAAGCTGGGTGAAAGCAGCCTCTTTCTGGTCAACTCAAGGGAAAATAAGTTACTGGAAACAGAACAGAAATATGCGGAATTGAGGTCGAAATTCTTCAACAGCCTCATATCCATGCAAGCAGCAGCAGGTGCACTCAGATAGGCATACCTGACGCAGGTGCTTTTGCTTATTTAATGTTCATCACCACGTGTTTGATTTTTTTCCGCTTCCAGGTATAGGTGATGTGGACTAATCCGTCTGCTGTTTGAATAACATATGGATAAGAAAACTCCATTTTAGGTTCGTTTTCCAGCACTGCCAACGGTTCCCAGTTTTTACCATCATTTGATATAGCCACATTGAGTGGAGACCTTCCGCCCCATCCTTCTTTAACAGATTCCGGGGGCTTTACATTGTTATAGACCAGCAGGTGTCTGCCATCTTTAAGCGTAATGGCGTCAATGCCGGAATTGTTATTTGGCATGTCAGTCTGCTTCAAAAAATCCCATGTGCGGCCGTTATCGTAGCTCCATGTTTCGTTGATGGTTCTGTTCTGACTACGGGTCAGGGCCTGCAGCGTTTTGTTATCGTGTCTCAGCACAGCAGGCTGTATTCCGCTGATAGGCTTTGCGTCATTGAGATCCGGACCTTTTGTCCAGGTGCGGCCATTGTCAGTAGTAAATTCAAAATGCACTTTCCATCCGTCTCTTTCAGTGCTGGATGGACAAATCAGTAACCCATCTGCGAGATAAGGCTGATTGCGGATTGGTCCGAGTATGCCATCAGGCAATTTTTCCGCTGCTCCCCATGTCAGTCCATTGTCTTTTGAACGTTTCATCCACCCGGTCCAGTCAACTACACGCGGACCAATTTTATAAAACAAAAGCAGCTCTCCATCCGGAGCCAGGAATAAAACAGGATTGTAGCAGGCATATCTTGTGTCAGCATTAATGAAACCATCTGCTGCCATTACGGGTACAGTCCATTTTCCATCTGTAAACCTGCTGGTATAAATATTGACGTCTCTATGACCTTCCCTCGTTCCTCCAAACCAGGCAGCAACGAGTCCTGCGGGTGTTTCAACAATTGTTGAGGCATGACACTCCGGAAAAGGGGCAGTTTCGTAGATAAACTGATCAGCAACGATGCCCTTTCTGTCTGTATCAGTCATTCCTTCTCTCTTTACCTGTGCAAAAGTAATCAGGTGAAGACTGGTTGTTATGAGTAAAAGCAGTTTTTTCATACCTGAATATACAAAATCAGCGTTGAATCACAAAAGTCAGATGTTGATAATAAGCACAGGAATACGCAAGGCATGCCTGACTTCATCAACAGTTTGTCCGTAAACCATGTCACGTATGCCTTTATGTCCATGTGCACCAATAACCAGCAGGTCAGCCCGGTTTTGCCTGACGAGTCGCACAATTTCCTTTACGCGGTTATTGTAACCCAACATGCCTTCTGCGGCATAACCCTTTTCACGTAATTCAGCTACAAATTTTTCCATCCGCTCCTTGTCATTTCGGGTTTCCATATCATCTGCAGCATCACCCAGAAAACGTGTAGCCGGACTCTCAACAACGTGTATCAGGAGGTAATGGCTGTCTTTTGTACCTTGTCCGAGTGCATGTCCTATCAGCTTATGATCATTCTTACTGAAGTCCAGTGCCACTGCAATTTTTTGGGCAGCCATCTTCTCACGCAAGGGGATTACCACATGCTGAAGTTTCTCAGGAAGCGGGTGAACACTGATTTCTTCTTCTGTCGTAACCTTTACAAACAAAGGATAGAAAATTGCCATAAGCAACAGGGTAATGTATGCCAGGGCAGCGGCAATAATCAACGCCTTGGCCCAAATGGAATCTGAGTTTTCGAAGAATACAGAGGCCTGCTCATAAACCATCCTCAGGTTAAGGTATACCAAAACCAGCGTGATAAGTGACGCAAGGACAATAACCCAGGGTTTGATGGTGAAAACGCCCATTGTTTTCCTGTCGCTTGTAAAATGAATCAGGGGTATTATGGCAAAGCCAAGTTGCATGCTCAGGACAACCTGACTGAATACCAGCAGACTGTCAATATTGTTTTCTCCATTAACGAGGATAACAATTACTGCTGGAACAATTGCAATAAGTCTTGTCATAAGCCTCCTTACCCAGGGTGTTATTCTGAGCTGAAGGTATCCTTCCATAACGATTTGTCCAGCCAGTGTTCCGGTAATTGTTGAACTTTGTCCGGATGCAATCAACGCAATCGCAAACAATGTTGGTGCCAGGGAAGTGCCGAGCATCGGCGCGAGCAGTTCATGGGCTTGTTTGATTTCAGCTACATCTGTTCTGCCCGTTGTATAAAAAACAGTGGCAGCAAGAATGAGGATGAAGGCATTGACAAAGAATGCCAGGTTCAGGGCAATGGCACTGTCTATAAAGTTCAGCTTGATAGACTTTTTGATGCCTTCAGTATCCCGTTTGATTTTTCTTGTTTGCACAAGCGCCGAATGCAGATATAGGTTATGTGGCATTACCGTAGCACCAATTATACCAATAGCAATGTAAAGAGCCTGTTCATTGGGGATAGACGGGATAAATCCCTTGGCAACTTCACCAAGGTCTGGTTTGGCCAGGAACATCTCTGCGAGAAAACTGAAGCCAATGATGCCAACAAGACAGATGATGAATGCTTCCATTTTTCTGATGCCAAGCCTTTGTAGGAAGAGAAATAAAAATGTATCAGCAACGGTAAGCAATACGCCCCAGATAAGTGGCAGTCCGGTAAGCAGCTGAATACCGATCGCCATACCCAGAATTTCTGCCAGGTCCGTTGCAGCTATGGCAATTTCAGCTAAAAGATAAAAAGCAAAATTGACACCCTTGGGATAGGTCTCCCTGTTGGCCTGCGCAAGGTCCCGGCCTCTCACAATACCCAGTCTCGCAGACAGGCTTTGCAACAGTAATGCCATCAGGTTACTCATCAACAGCACCCAGATGAGTTTATAGCCAAACTGACTGCCTCCGGCAAGGTCCGTGGCCCAGTTGCCCGGATCCATATAGCCGACACTTACGAGATAGGCTGGACCAAAAAAGGCCAAAACCCTGCGCCATCCTTTTTTCTGATTGGCTGGGTCAACACTGTGGTGAACTTCACTGAGTGAACTGTAATCCTGATCAATATGTTTCATAATAAGGTGTTTCTAAAATTTCCATCCTGATCCGGTATGGGGTCTCCATGCGGATCAAGTTTAGGGAAGCCTAAATATGCATCGAGTTTTTCGATCAGCTTCTGGCTGCTGACATGTTCGAGTTGCTCGGCAACCTCATGTACTTCATCCCAGTTAAAATCCAGTTTTTCAGACAGAAAAAATTCCCAAAGCCGATGTCTCCTGATGATGCCCAAAGCAACCCTGTTTCCTTCTGCACTCAGTCGGAAACCGTGGTAGGGCTTGTAATTGATTAATCTCTTGGTCTTGAGTTTTTTCAGCATATCGGTTACGGAAGCCGGTTTGGTCTGTAGTGATCCTGAAAGCTCCTGTGTTGAAACCTGAGCTGTCTGCTTCTGCAGGTGAAAGATGGCTTTGATGTAGTTTTCTTCAGTTTCCGTATACCTGATCATTCCGGATAAAATTTAGACGAATCTAAAAATTATTTCGGAATTTCGAAATTTTCACCAGACTATTTTTTTAGCTCACTACTTAAAAACAAGAAACCCCCATTTTTCAGGGAGGTGCATGTCGATGATACCCTGCGGACTCCACACCCAGTTTTCTTCAGGGATTTTTGTACCATCAGACTTTTTCTTTTTGATGTAACCGGTTCCTGATTTTTCAAGTTGCCATTGCACGCGTGAAAAATTGATTCTCCAGGTTTGTCCGGCTTCAGGCTTGCTGGTTCTACCAGGGCGTTCCATGCAACTGAATGGTATCGCCATTTCCAGCGTCCAGCTGCTGTCTGTATCCCTGTTTTCATTGATTGTACCGTTGAGGTGTACGGCTGACTTCATCCCTTTGGTATCCCATTTCATGTCCATTGGTCCGCCTTGCTTGTAGGTCTTGTGCATGAAAAGGTCCATTACAGTGCCCAATGCATTGATTTCAATTTCAAAATACTGACTGCCATCATTGTTGGGATCAATGAATACCTCAAAGTCGTTGTCCTGAAAAATGATGTCATCATGGTTCTTGAGGGTTGCCCACAGGTCTCGCTCAAAAAGTTCAGCACCAATATAGAGGTACTCGTCATCCCATAACATTTTGCACCTGGTCTTTTGTAAAGGCGGCTTCCCGGGATCTCCGGTGATGTCTCCGAAATAACTGGTCCACCCAGATTTTCGCCAGGCACCATCGTACAGTTTTCCATCTATCTGAGGTGCAGTTTTTGTTTTATAGATAACATAGGTTAAAGGTTTTTCCTGTTGCATATCTTTCCAGCCTGTAAGCATGATCAGCATCAATCCGCCTGTGAAAACCCATCTGTTTTGCATTCCTGAATTTAATACATTTCAGCTAATCCATTACCTATCTTTGATTGCATAGAAATTATTTTGCTCATGGAAAAGAAATATGGATTTGGTATAGTGGGTGCCGGTATGATTGCACATGTGCATGCGCGGGCAATACGGGAAATCCAACAGGCAGAACTTGTTGGTGTATTCAGCACTACTCCGCAGAAAAGGGAGGCATTTGCAGACAAAGAAAATTGCAAGGCATTTGACAGCCTGGAAGCTATGCTGGCAGACCCTGCCGTAGATATCGTCTGCATTTGCACGCCGTCTGGTGCGCACCAGGATCCTGCATTGGCCTGTATCGCTGCGGGTAAACATTGCCTTATTGAAAAACCGCTCGAAGTAACACTCGAAAAATGCGATCGTATCATCGCTGCTGCAGATGAAAAAGGGGTCAAAGTGGGTGTCATTTTCCCCTCCAGGTTTTATGATCAGGCAATGGAACTCAAGAGGGCCATGGACGCTTCAAAGTTTGGTGATATCGTGCTGGGTGATGCCTATGTTAAATGGCACCGGAGTGAGGCTTATTACAAATCCAACGCCTGGCGTGGAACTTGGGAACTGGACGGGGGAGGTGCGTTGATGAATCAGGGCATCCATTCAGTTGATCTGCTTCAGTGGTATATGGGTCCGGTTAAGGCTGTTCAGGCTTTCAGGACTAACCGCAGGCACAAAGGGATAGCGGTAGAGGACACTGTTGTAGCTGCATTGGAATTTGCCAATGGTGCCTTGGGTAATATCACCTGCTCAACAGCAATTTTCCCCGGCGAACTGAAGCGCATAGAGATCAATGGAACCATTGGTACCGCTGTATTGCAGGAAAGTAACCTTACGCGCTGGGAGTTTCAGGAGATGACAGCAGCTGATGAAGTAATTCAGGATCGTACCAAACAAACCGGATTATCACATGGTGGAGGTGCTTCCAATCCGGCAGATATCAGCTTCAAAGGTCACCAACTGCAGATTGAGGACCTGCTTCATGCCATTTCTACTGACGGAACTCCACTGGTGGATGCCAGGGAGGGCAGAAAAGCTGTTGAAATTGTACTGGCAGTGTATAAAAGCGCTCAAACCGGAAGCAGGGTGGAGTTGCCACTTGCATGAATTTTCAGTGATATCTGATTTCAAATTAACCTTATCTTCATACTTGTGGTAGACTTGATTTAACCTATTTACATGAAAGCATTCAATATGATCACAACACAGCCTGAAAGATTGATAGCAGCTCCTTTTACTCCTTTTTACGCAGATGGCAGCCTCAATGTGGATCTTATACCGGCGTATTATGCATTCCTGAAAAGAAACGGTAATGCTGGGGCTTTCATTTGTGGGTCAACCGGCGAGGGTCCGTCCCTGACAATGGCAGAGAAAATAAGTCTGACAGATGCATGGGCCGCCGCGGCAAAGGGTGATAATGAATTTCGGGTGATTGTATTTGTTGGAGGTAATTGTCTTGCCGAGTGCAAACAATTGGCAGCACATGCCGCAAATGCCGGATTGTTTGGATTTTCAATGACAGCACCCAGTTATTTTAAACCAGCAGATCTTGAAACCCTTGCCGCATGCTGCATTGAAGTGGCTTCTGCTGCTCCGGATCTGCCGTTTTACTATTACCATATTCCGGTTTTAACAGGGGTGCGTTTTCCAATGGCAAAGCTGCTGAAAATGCTGGATGGTAAAATCCCGAACCTGGCCGGTATTAAATATACCGATGATGACATTTCGGAGTACACCAGTTGTGTGAACTATGCCAATAAAAAATATGAAGTCATGTGGGGCAGAGATGAATCACTGCTGGGAGCTCTGGCGGTGGGAGGAAGAGCAGGTATTGGCAGTACATACAATTATGCTATGCCATTGTACCAAAAGCTGATCAGCGCTTTTAAAAATGGAGACATGGAAACGGCGGCAGCCTGTCAGCAGCAATCTATCGATATGATTGCCCTGCTCGGCAAATATGGGGGGATGGCAACAGGGAAGGAATTTATGCGGGCAGTTGGAATCGACTGTGGCGGCTTCAGGCTGCCATTCAGAGATATGCCCAAAGACCTGAATGCTGCATTCCAGGAGGATCTTGCTTTGATTCGGTTTGATGAACTCAGGTCTTACTGATGAAATTTCAATATGTGGTGCGCTTAAAAACTTTCATAACTCCCAACTGATGTCATTTAAAATCAGCTATCCCTGGCGTTTGGTCTTTCTCCTCTCAGGTGTTGCCTTGCTCAATTACATGGACAGGCAGATGATCTCTACCATGCGGCCTGCTATGCAGCTGGATATCATTGAACTGCAGCAGGCCACCAATTTTGGCAGGCTCATGGCTGTTTTCCTTTGGGTGTATGGTGCCATGAGTGCTTTCTCAGGTGTAATTGCAGATTTCTTCAATAAAAAATGGCTTATCATTGGCAGCCTTTTTGTTTGGTCTGCTGTAACCTGTTCCATGGGCTTCGCCAGTGATTTTAACCAGTTGTATATCCTGAGGGCAGTGATGGGGTTCAGTGAGGCGCTTTATATTCCGGCGGGACTGGCATTGATTGCTTCCAGCCACTCAGACCAGTCGCGTTCACTTGCTGTTGGCATTCACATGGCTGGCATCTATATCGGGCAGGCATTGGGTGGCTTTGGTTCAACCATTTCAAAATATTATTCCTGGCAGCAGACATTTCTGCTTTTCGGCGCCATTGGCATCATTTATGCAATTTTACTCATCTTCTTCATCAGGGATGTTAAGCCTGTTGCGGATGAAAAGAAAGACGCTTCCCAAAAACCGCTGGCTTCCATCACTTCATTATTAAGCTCTTTTCCCTTCTGGATCATCGTACTTTATTTTGCCGTTCCCAGCCTTCCTGGCTGGGCCATCAAAAACTGGGCTCCAACACTCATTGCTCAAAATCTTGATATCGACATGGCTGTTGCTGGTCCGCTTACCACCATTTCGATTTCATTGTCCTCTCTCATGGGTGTTCTGGTGGGAGGTGTGTTGAGCGACCGCTGGTTCAGGATCAACAGCAAGGGAAGGATTTATACCGGAGCCATCGGATTGGCTCTGACCATTCCGGCATTGCTGCTCATGGGTTATGGGTATACTGTTGTTCATGTTGTTGGGGCAGCCTTTTTGTTTGGATTCGGATTCGGACTATTTGATACCAACAACATGCCTATCCTCTGTCAGTTTGTTGGCCCTAATCAACGTGCAACAGCCTATGGATTCCTCAATACTGCAGGTATTTTTGCAGGTGCAGTCATAACCGATTACCTGGGCAAATCAACAGATGCGGGAAACCTTGGTGCCGATTTTGCCATGCTTTCAATTGTTGTTGCAGCAGTCATCATCGTACAACTGATTTTCCTGAATCCAGCC
>JBILSG010000172.1:0-5430 GCA_044372235.1 Chitinophagaceae bacterium | reverse complement strand
ATTCATTTCAATTTTTGAATTTTATTAATAACCAGTAAGCCAGCAATATGTTCAACCTCATTCTTTTTGGTCCTCCCGGTAGTGGTAAAGGCACTCAGTCAGAAAAACTGATTGCACAGTATGGTTTCAAGCACCTCTCTACAGGTGATATTTTGCGTGCAGAAATAACCAATCAGACTGAGCTTGGCTTGAAGGCAAAATCGTACATGGATGCTGGTCAGCTCGTGCCTGATGAGGTAGTCATCGGGATGGTGGATGCAGCCATTATGGCCAATCCGGGTGTGCATGGTTTTCTTTTTGACGGTTTCCCCCGCACCAAAGCACAGGCAGAGGCGTTGGATAATCTCCTCATGAGCCATGAATCCCATATTGACCTCATGCTTGCACTGGATGTTCCAGATGAGGAACTGATGGCAAGGATGTTGAACAGGTCAAAGACGTCTGGCAGAACAGACGATGCTGACCCTGCCATACAGCAAAAGCGCATCAATGTCTATAAAAATGAAACACTTGCCGTTGCTGAACATTACAGGCACCTCGATAAAGTGGTGCACATCAACGGACTAGGTTCAATCGATAGCATTTTTGATGCGCTTTGTACTGCAATTGATGCCAGGGATTAAGCGATAACCTCTTTGATCAGAGGTTATCGAATTCGTAGATCGGATCTATTTTTGATCCAGGCTCCATTTCCATGATGGGTTTGATGATTCCGTCTGCCAGTCCATATACCCAACCGTGCAGGTGGGGGCCTTGACGATCCTTCCATGCCTCCTGAATAATGGAAGTCTTGGCCAGGTTCATGACCTGTTCCATCACATTGAGTTCAATCAGCCTGTCAACTCTTTTGTTTTCATCAGGAATGCTGTAAAACTCCTCCCTGTGGAGGCGGTAAACATCTTTGATGTTGCGCAACCATTTGTTGATGATCCCAAATGAGTTTTGAGACATGGCCGCTTTTACACCACCACAACCATAATGGCCGCAAACAATAACATGTTTCACTTTAAGCACATTTACTGCATAATGCAGTACGGATAACATGTTGAGGTCTGTGTGAACAACCATGTTTGCAATGTTCCTGTGGATGAAGATTTCACCGGGTGATGTTCCTGTAATTTCATTTGGAGGTACACGGCTGTCGCTGCAACCAATCCAAAGGTATTCCGGGGTTTGCACATTGGCCAGTCTGGAGAAAAATTCAGGATCTTCCTTAACTTTTGTAGTGGCCCAGTTCTTGTTGCTTTCGAGTAACTTTTCGTAAGGTTTCATATAAGTTGTTGATTTATTTGTTTTTTGTTTTTTCATTGGTCAATCTTTTTCTGAATGTACATGGGTAAATTCCCCCATCTTGTATGCATCCTTGAAATTCATGAGGGTGATGTTGATGTTTTTGTCTTTTGATCCATAGTTTACAAAATCCCGCAACAGTTCCAGTACATCATGGTCAATGTATACGGTATTGGCTGCATTCACAATGACTGTGCTGTTTTCGGGTAATGCACCGAGTGTTTGTTTGATGGCGGCTTTATTGAGGAATGATACTTCCTGTGCGAGGTCGATATGAATGGTTTCTCCTTCATGGTGTTTTTCTTTTCTGAAGAAATAAGCCAGTTTCATATTACCTGCGAGGATGTAAAAAATGCTGACTACAAGTCCGATACCCACACCTTTTAGCAGGTCTGTAAATACAACTGCAACAACGGTGATAATAAATGGAATGAACTGGTGTTTTCCGGAGTGCCAGATGTGTTTGAATACTTTAGGGCTGGCGAGTCTAAGTCCAATCATAATCAGGATAGCTGCCAGGCTGGCCATTGGGATTTTGTTGAGGAGGCCGGGAATCGCTACAACAGCCAGCAGCAGAAAGATACCATGAAAAATCGCAGACCATTTACTCTTTGCACCTGCATTGATATTGGCAGTAGTCCTAACGATTACAGAAGTCATGGGTAGTCCGCCAATCAGACCAGAAAGCATATTGCCAATACCCTGTGCACGCAGTTCTGCATTGGCACTGGAATACCTTTTTTGTGGGTCCATTTTATCGCCTGCTTCTAAACAAAGTAAGGTTTCTATACTTGCCACAATGGCGATTGTCAACCCAACCACCCATACCTGTGGATTGGTGAAACCGGCAAATGATGGTGTCTGAAATTGAGAAAAGAAGTCAGCAACGGAACTGGCAGTAGGTAATATAACCAGGTGTTCATTGGCTATGATCCATTGTGGTGCGGCTACTTTAAAGAGCTCATTCAGGAGTATACCGCCAAGAACAGCAACCAATGCGCCTGGAATGGCTTTAATTTTCTTCAGGGCAGGTACTTTGTTAAAGGCAATGATGATAGCAATTGAAACCACTGCTACAATGATGGCACCGGTGTGGGCAAAATTGAGCGAATGAATCAATTCGCCGAAGAAACCTTCATCTTCTTTAAGGAGTTGATAGGAAAAGAAATCACCTTCATGTTCCAGGTCGTAACCTATGGCATGGGGCAATTCTTTCTTGATGATGATGACTCCTATAGCCACCAACATCCCTTCAATGACACTGGTTGGAAAATAACTGGAAATTCCACCTGCCTTTGCCAGTCCGAGTACCAATTGAATCAAACCAGCAATCATCACTGCAGCCAAAAATGTTTCATAACCCAGGTCTGTTACCGCAACCAGTATAATCGCAATGAGACCGGCTGCCGGTCCAGACACACTTACGTGCGATTTACTCATTAATCCCACTACAATACCTCCAATGATACCGCTGATGATACCGGCAAAGGGGGGTGCTCCGCTGGCCACTGCAATGCCAAGACAGAGGGGGAGGGCAACGAGGAAAACGACCATGCCAGCCAGCAGGTCTGCACTAAAGGTTTGTTTAAGAGATTTCATGCGTTAAAGACTTGGGAGATGGTACAAACGATATCAGTATAATGATACTTGAACACAATATTATTGTAAAAATAATTCGTATCTGATATACTGCAACTTCTATTAAGCGGCTAGCATAGTCGAGATGTCATTAAGGCTAAATTTGAAAAAAGGAAAGGGGTGGCGGGGTTGGAATGTCATCAGCAGGGCGGGAATGGTAATCCTGCTGTATGGCATATAAAGTGGCTGATTTGCTGGTGTTAAGCAGCAGACTATCATTAAAACAGTGAAAAAACATGTCTGATTTTTTCAGGTCTTCACTGTTTTCAGCGCTTTTGCCGTCGGCATCAGCACCGGTATTGCATATCTCTTCTATCATCTGGTTGCCATAAAAAACAGCACCAACCTCCTTTAACGGAAGTAGTTGAAAGGAGATGATAGTAAGCAGGAGATATGCAAATATTTTCTTATTCAAAGCACGTAAAACTACAATACGAAATCAATAAATGGATGATTCCGACCCAGTTTTAATAAAAAAATATTATTTGAAAGATTAAATCGGCTTATATGTTTAGTCCGCCGCAGGCACTGATAACCTGTCCGGTTATATAACTGCTCAGATCCGAAGCCAGGAACAGGGTGGTGTTGCCTATCTCTTCGGCGGTACCGAACCTGCCCATGGGGATTTTAGACATATAAGCCTGTGCACCTTCCCCTTCTTTGAGGTAGTGCGTCATATCTGTTTCAATAAATCCGGGTGCAATGGCATTGCAGCGGACGTTGCGGCTGCCAAGCTCCTGGGCTATTGATTTGGTGAAGCCTATGATGCCTGCTTTGCTGGCGGCGTAGCTGCACTGTCCGGCATTGCCGCGTACACCCACAATTGAGCTCATGTTGATGATAGAGCCCTTACGTTGTTTCATCATGGGTCTGATGACCTGCTTGGTCATGTTGAAAACGCTTTTCAGGTTAACTTCCATCACATCATCCCATTGTTCCGGTGTCATGCGCATCAGGAGGTTGTCTTTGGAAATACCGGCATTGTTTACACAAACATCTATGGATCCAAATTCTTTCACTACATCGTTTACAAAGGCTTCTGATTCAGCATATTTTCCTGCGTTACTCCTCCATGCTTTTGCCTTAACTCCCAATCCTTCCAGTTTTGTTACCAGGGCAGCTGCTTTTTCCGCGCTGCTTTCACTGACGTACGTAAAGGCGATGTGTGCACCGTGTTCAGCCAGTTTAAGGGCAATGGCTTCACCTATTCCGCGGGCAGCACCGGTAACAATGGCAACTTTATTTTCAAGTAACATATGGGGTTAGTTTAGAGAGTTTAGTTGAGAGATTTAAGTTGAGAGCGGGGCGAAATTATTGATTTTCCAGCATCTTTAAAATTTCCTCCACCAATTTCCTGTCGTTACTGAGCCGGGGGATTTTGTGCTGGCCACCGAGTTTATTTTTGTCTCTCAGCCACTGACTGAAGGTACCGCGGGGAAGAGGCAGTATAATTGGTTCCCGGAGGGCAATCCCTTTGTGTCTTTTGGCTTCGTAGTCGCTGTTCTGTTTTTTCAGTTCTTCATCCAGTATGTGCGTAAATGCACCAAGATCTTCCGGTTCTTTTTCAAATTCAATCAACCACTGATGGGCTCCGTTTCCGTCTTCACTGAAATAAACAGGGGCTGCTGTATAGTCTGTGATGACTGTACCGGTATGCTGGCAGGTGGCTGCTATGGCCCTTTCCGCATTATCGATGATCAGTTCTTCTCCAAAGGCATTGATGTATAATTTAAGCCTGCCGCTGACTTTGATCCGGAATGGTTTCAGGCTCGTGAACTCAATGGTGTCTCCTATCAGATAGCGCCAGAGTCCGCCATTGGTGCTGATTACAGGTGCATAATGCTGGTGCAGTTCCACATCCTTGAGTCCGATGGTTCGTGGTTCATCCTTGCCATACTCTTCAAGGGGCATGAATTCATAGAAAATGCCATGGTCCAGAAACAGCAACATACCATCCGAACCGGGAATATCCTGCGCAGCAAAGAAGCCTTCACTGGCATTGTACATCTCGAGGTAATGGATATCTTCTCCTATCAGCTTTTTGAATTGTTCTTTGTACGGATGAAAGGAAACACCGCCATGCATGTAGAGTTCAAGGGATGGCCAGACTTCCTTCATGGTTTGTTTGCCGGTTTTTTCCAGTATTTTCTGGAAAAGCACGAGTGTCCAGGTGGGCACTCCTGAAACCGAAGTCACATTTTCAAGCAGGGTTGTATCAGCTAGCATTTCAATTTTGCTTTCCCATTCATCCATGAGCGCAATTTTGAGTTCCGGCGTCCTGATCCAGTTACCCCAGAATGGCGTGTTTTGCATGAGTACGGCACTGAGGTCGCCAAAATGGGCTTCATCATGCAGGTTGCTGATGGTGTGGCTCCCGCCTATAACTAACCCTTTTCCGGTAAGGAGGTCGGAGTCGGGGTTATGCATATAGTACAGCGATAGCACATCTTTGGCTGCCTTGAAATGTCCGTCTACCAGACTCTCCTCACTTACCGGAATGAA
>JBILSG010000012.1:0-17408 GCA_044372235.1 Chitinophagaceae bacterium | reverse complement strand
GTGTTAGTTCAGTGTTTTTGGGATCATATCAAATATGAAAGAAGGCTTTCTGTTCATACAATCAGGGCATATACAGATGACATTACTTCATTTTTCAATTTTGCCAGGCAGTTGTTTGATGTATATGAGCCTGAATTGATAACACCTGCCATGATCCGTTCTTGGATGGCTGATTTGTCTCTGAAGAAAATCCAGGCTAAAAGTATCAATAGGAAATTGTCAAGCCTCAAAGCATTTTTTAAGTTCTGCCAAATTGCGGGGCAGCTGAAGGGTAGTCCGGCTAACGCTATTTCAGTTCTGAAAGTTAAAAAAAGACTTCCAGCATATATTGAGAAGGAAAAAATGGAGCGTTTGCTCAACGAAATTCAGTTTCCGCATGATTTTCAGGGTAAGACCAATTATTTAATTATCAGTTTGCTTTATTTCACCGGTATCCGTGTGAGTGAGTTGGTCAATCTGAAATCAAACCATATTGATTTGGCCCGCGGGCAAATCAAGGTACTTGGAAAAGGGAATAAGGAACGGATAATTCCAATTCATGCCGGACTCATTTCACTGTTGAGCAATTACCAGTCAGAAAAAGTTAAGTTATATCCCGATGCTTTACATGATCAGGTTTTATTAACCGGGAAGCAAAAGCCTCCAACTGCAAGACAGGTATACGATATAGTCAGCAAGACTTTATTGCAGGTTACTACGTCAGACCAAAGGGGGCCACATGTCTTAAGGCATAGTTTTGCAACGCATCTTACCAACAATGGGGCTGAACTCAATGCCGTCAAGGAGCTGCTAGGGCATACAAGCCTGGCTGCTACACAGGTCTATACACACAACAGCATTGAAAGGCTCAGGGATATTCACAAAAAGGCCCATCCCAAGGGATGATGTTGGTCAACTTTAACGAATCATTCCACTATAATCCTGCTTTTTTCGTAACTTAAAGGTGATATGTTTTATCTATAACCTAAAAGTTGAAAACCATGACTGTTAACGTACACACTGTGCATTTTGATGCCGATGCCAAATTAATGGACCACGTTGAAAAGAAGGTGGCCAAATTGAGTCAGCATCATGACAGGATAATGCGCGTAGATGTTTTCCTAAAGCTTGATAACGTGGTACATCAGATCAAAGACAAAATTGCGGAAATCCGGGTGACCATTCCGAGACATGAATTATTTGTTAAACAGAGCACCAAATCCTTTGAAGAATCTTTTGATCTAGCCCTTGATTCTATTTTGGTCCAAATTAAGAAGGTCAAAGAAAAACAGCTTGTTTAGCCTGAGGTGAAATTTTCAAAAAAAAATGAGAACATAATTTTTGCATATAAATTTTTCCATTACCTTTGCATTCCCCAAAACGGGACAGATCTTAAAAGTTTTGTGCATAACGGTAGGTATTCCAGCCAAGATACCATGTTCTCATTTGCCAGAGTAGCTCAGTTGGTAGAGCAGCTGATTTGTAATCAGCTGGTCGGGGGTTCGAGTCCCTTCTCTGGCTCAGGTAAGCTGAATGTGCGGGCAGGTTCCAGAGCGGCCAAATGGGGCGGACTGTAAATCCGCTGTCTTTCGACTTCAGTGGTTCGAATCCACTCCTGCCCACTCGCCTTTATCCTGCCGGTAAGGGTTGAATCCTAACGTTATGCAAATGCGGGAGTAGCTCAGTTGGTAGAGCGATAGCCTTCCAAGCTATAGGTCGCGGGTTCGAGCCTCGTCTCCCGCTCAAACATGCCGCCTGGCTGTGCGGACAATCAAGCCGTTGTAGCTCAGTGGTAGAGCACTTCCTTGGTAAGGAAGAGGTCGTGAGTTCAATTCTCATCAACGGCTCACACCTTACCAGGAAAATAACTTTTGAATATCGTCCCAAAGTGAATAACTTTGCGGGCGTTTCAATAGGTAACCAAGTTAAAACAAACAAAAACGGATAACAATGTCTAAAGAGACTTTTAAGCGGGTCAAACCCCACGTAAACATTGGTACGATTGGTCACGTTGACCATGGTAAAACCACTCTGACTGCGGCAATCACTGACATCCTTTCCAAGAGGGGTCTTGCTCAAGCCAAGAAGTATGATGAGATTGACGGTGCTCCTGAAGAAAAAGAAAGGGGTATCACCATCAACACAGCACACGTTGAGTACGAGACTGATGCTCGTCACTATGCGCACGTTGATTGTCCTGGCCACGCTGACTATGTAAAGAACATGATTACAGGTGCTGCCCAGATGGATGGTGCTGTTCTCGTTGTTGCTGCTACAGATGGTCCAATGCCACAAACTAAAGAACATATCCTCCTTGCCCGTCAGGTAGGTGTTCCCCGTATTGTTGTATTCATGAACAAGGTTGACCTTGTTGATGATCCAGAATTGCTTGAGCTTGTTGAGATGGAGATTCGCGAAGAGTTGACCAAGCGTGGATTTGATGGAGACAACACTCCAGTAATCCAAGGTTCTGCAACTGGTGCTCTTGCTGGTGAAGATCAGTGGGTTGCAAAAGTTAACGAGCTGATGGCTGCTGTAGATGAATATATTCCTCTGCCTCCCCGCCCTGTTGACATGGCTTTCCTGATGTCTGTTGAAGACGTATTTACGATCACTGGTCGTGGTACAGTTGCTACTGGTCGTATTGAGCGTGGTAGAATCAAGGTTGGTGAAGGTGTTGAAATCGTTGGTATGATGGAAGACAAATTGACTTCTACTTGTACTGGTGTTGAAATGTTCCGCAAGTTGCTTGACGAAGGTGAAGCTGGAGACAATGCAGGTCTTCTCCTCCGTGGTATTGAAAAGAGCCAGATCCGTCGTGGTATGGTTATTTGCAAGCCAGGTACTATCACTCCACACACTGAATTCAGAGGTGAGGTATACGTATTGAGCAAAGATGAAGGTGGACGTCACACTCCATTCTTCAATAAATACCGTCCTCAGTTCTATTTCCGTACAACTGACGTAACAGGAGAGTGTGAACTGCCAGAGGGTACTGAAATGGTTATGCCTGGTGATAACATCAATTTAAAAGTTAAATTGATTCAGCCTATCGCCATGGAAAGAGGTCTCAAGTTTGCGATTCGCGAAGGTGGTCGTACAGTTGGTGCCGGACAGGTTACTGAGATCCTGAAGTAAGCCATGAAAGAATGTAGCAAGCTGCATTCCTTCAAAAGCATAAATAACAAAGTACCTGGATTCTTATCCGGGTACTTTGTTTCTTAAAGAACGGGCATAGTTCAATGGTAGAATAGAGGTCTCCAAAACCTTTGATCTTGGTTCGAATCCGAGTGCCCGTGCAAACGAAACAATGTTTATCTTCGTGATAAACAGCATTAAACCAATCAACATGAACAAAATCCAGACATACTTCAGGGACTCCTACCGGGAGCTGATGGAAAAGGTAACCTGGCCCACTTGGCAACAGTTACAGCAGTCAACCATGATTGTATTGGTCGCCACTTTGGTGATTACTGCAATTGTATGGGTGCTTGACCTGGGAAGCAGTTCCGTACTGAAATTCATTTACTCACTGTATAAGTGATCGGCAACATGGAGACAACTACACAACAGGAGACCAAATGGTATGTGCTGCGGGTTATCAGCGGCAAGGAACGTAAGGTTAAAGAATACCTGGATAAGGAAATACAGCGTAACGAAGGATGGGATGTGGTTATAAAGCAGATATTTCTTCCTGTTGAAAAAGTCTATAAGGTTCAGAATGGAAAAAAAGTTATGCGTGAGCGTAATTTTTATCCTGGTTATGTTATGATTGAGTGTGCAGGCGGGAAGTTACATGACGATATTATCTCGGCTATTAAGAATACAACCAATGTTATTCATTTTCTTGGAAAAGAAAATCCGATAGCTTTGAGAAAAGCTGAGGTTAACAAGATGCTCGGGAAAATTGACGAGATGAGTGATGCTTCGGGTATGATTATGAGCGAACCATTCATTATCGGTGAAACAATTAAAATTGTGGATGGTCCATTCAACGATTTCAATGGCGTAATTGAAGAAGTAAATGACGAAAAGAAGAAACTGAAAGTAACCGTGAAAATATTCGGAAGGTCAACTCCAGTAGAGTTAAATTATATGCAGGTAGAGAAAATATCTTAAGCTTATGTGAAGCGTATTAAAAAAGGGTAGCATTGCTACCCTTTTTTTGTATCATTTAATCCTGTGAATCAGGTGTAATCTCCTGGTTTTCAGTGGGCTGAACAGATTCTGAAGCATTGTTCAATGCTGTTTCAGGAGTTTCTGTTTCAGGCTGAGTTACTGGGATCTCAATTGTACTGTCTGCTTGTGCAGGTATTCCGGTATTGATAACTTTTTTGGGTGCAGCTTTTCTAACTGCTGGTTTTTTAACAGGAGGTTTTGAAGCAGGTGCAGCTTTTTTAGCAGCGACGGACTTAACTGTCTTAGCAACTGGCGTAGAAGTCTTTTTTGCGCTATTTGCAACAACTGGTTTAGGGGTCTGTTTTGCTGTTTTTTTGGCTGCCGGCTTTATTACAACTTTGGCTGATTTTACAGGGGCGGCTTGCTTTACTGTTTTCTTTGATGCTGACTTAACAACAACTTTTTTAACTGTTTTTGCTGCTACAGCTTTTTTAGCTACTTTTTTTACTGTTTTTACCGGCGTAGCTTTTTTCGCTGATTTGGCAGGGGTAGTTTTTTTTGCTGCTTTTTTAACCGGTTTCGAAGGGCTTGCTTTTTTAGCTGCTTTTTTTGCAGTTTGCTTTAGTGCCCCTTTTTTAGGTGCGGCCTTTTTAATGGTTTTTGAGGCTGTTTTCTTAGCGGCCTTCTTCGGAGCTGCCTTTTTTACTGCTTTTTTGGGTGCAGCTTTTTTCACTGCTTTGGGTGCTGCCTTTTTCGCTGCTTTTTTTGGTGCAGCTTTCTTTACAGCTTTTTTTGCCGGTTTGGAAGCTGCCTTCTTAGGAGCTGCTTTTTTAGCGGCCTTTTTTGCAGGTTTTTTTGCTGTTGCCATGTGTAACTGTTTGAAAATTAATGATAATTGATGTCCTGATATGAAAATTAGTAATAATTCTCTATTCTGCTATACATTAAGCCAATTAATTTTTGCTGCTATTTGAAAATATGGGTTTTTCCATTTAAATTTGCATCCCCAATCGAAAGTTCTTTTTGAATGGACATGGGAGTTCAGGCAAAATGTCTGAACGTTATCACCAAAAAAACAATTTAATATGGCTAAAGAAATTTCTGGCTATGTAAAGTTGCAGGTTAAAGGCGGACAAGCTAATCCTGCACCACCTGTTGGACCAGCTCTGGGTTCAAAGGGTGTCAACATCATGGAGTTCTGTAAGCAATTCAATGCCAGAACTCAAGACAAGATAGGTAAGATTTTACCTGCGCTCATTACTGTTTACACAGACAAGTCATTTGAGTTTGTCATCAAAACACCACCTGCACCCGTGCAGTTGCTTGAAGCCAGTAAGCTTCAAAGTGGTTCCAAAGAGCCTAATCGTTTAAAGGTTGGCAAAGTAACCTGGGAACAGGTTGAGGCAATTGCAAAAGACAAAATGCCTGACCTGAATTGCTTTACGCTGGAAAGTGCCATGAAAATGGTAGCTGGTACTGCGAGAAGTATGGGTTTGCTCGTAGATGGTAAAGCCCCCTGGGAAAATTAATTGATCACACCTTAAAACATCATTAAGATGGGAATCACAAAAAAAAGAAAAGCTGTTGCCGGTAAAGTAGACAGCAACAAGTTTTATACGCTTGCAGAAGCTTCCGGTATGGTGAAGCAAATTAACTGCACCAAATTCGATAGTTCAGTAGACTTACATGTAAGATTGGGTGTTGATCCTAAGAAGGCCGACCAAGCAGTCAGAGGTACAGTAACCCTGCCACATGGCACTGGTAAAACAAAGAAGGTACTTGTTCTCTGCACCCCTGAAAAGGAAGCAGAAGCCAATGCTGCCGGTGCTGACCATGTTGGGCTCGACGAGTTTATTCAGAAAATAGAAAGTGGTTGGACCGATATCGACGTTATCATCGCAACACCATCTGTAATGCCAAAAATTGGTAAGTTGGGTAAAGTGTTAGGTCCACGTAACCTGATGCCAAATCCCAAAACCGGAACAGTTACCAATGATGTAGCTTCAGCTATTAAGGATGTTAAAGCAGGTAAGGTAGCCTTCAAAGTAGATAAGGCAGGTATCGTTCATGCATCCATTGGTCGTATTAGTTTTTCTCCAGAAAAAATTGCTGAAAACAGTCAGGAGTTCCTCAATGCAATCATTAAGGCCAAGCCTTCAACTGCAAAAGGAACTTATCTGAAAAGTCTTTTCATGGCTGCTACTATGAGTCCAGCTATTCCTGTAGATACCAAAGGACTGATTCACTGATTGACGACCAATTATTAAAAATTTAAACGCTTAATAATGAATAAGCAAGAAAAAAACGATGTAATTGAAGTACTGAAGGAAAAATTCACTCAGTACAACAACTTCTATATCACAGATACTGAATCACTTTCAGTAGCTCAGGTAACTAATCTCAGGAGAACCTGTTTTGACAAGCAGGTTGAGATGAAAGTGGCTAAAAATACACTGATTCGCAAAGCGCTTGAATCATTGGATGCCGAGAAATACAGTGGTGTTTTTGATGCACTTCACAATGTAACAGCTTTGATGTTCTCCGAGAACCCCAAAGAGCCAGCCCTGATAATCAGTTCTTTCAGGAAAAAAGGTAATGCAGAGAAGCCTAAGCTTAAAGCGGCATTCATCAACGGTGATATTTACAGCGGTGATGAAAACCTGAAAGCCCTGACGCAAATTAAAACCAAGAATGAGCTTATTGGCGAAGTTATTGGCTTGCTGCAGTCTCCAGCAAAACGCGTTATCGCAGGCTTACTTCATCATCACGAGAAGCAATCCGAAGGTGTTGCAGCTGAGTAACTATTAAATTAAAACCAAAACCTCTGAGGTAAAAATTGAGGTATATTTATAACCATCCGCTGGAGCAATAGCTGTGAAAGCGGTTTAAAAAGTAAAAAAATGGCAGACGTAAAAGCATTAGCCGAACAACTCGTTGGCTTAACAGTAAAGGAAGTTCAGGAACTCGCTGATGTCCTGAAAGCAGATTATGGTATTGAACCAGCAGCAGCAGCAGTAGTAGTAGCCGCCGGTGACGGTGGTGGTGCAGCCGCAGTAGAAGAGAAAACAGCTTTTGATGTTATCCTCGTAAGCGGTGGCCCAAGCAAGCTGGGTGTTGTTAAAATTGTAAAGGAGTTAACCGGACTCGGACTGAAAGAAGCGAAGGATCTGGTAGACGGTGCGCCTAAGCCAGTTAAGGAAGGTGTTTCCAAGGCAGAAGCAGATGATCTCGCTGCTAAACTGAAAGAAGCTGGAGCAGAAGTTGAAATAAAGTAAATTACTGCTTCCTGTAAATTTGAAAAGAGCCGGTTCTTCCGGCTCTTTTTTTTGTGGTTACAGGGTTTTGTACTAACTTTGCATTCCTTTATTTTGGGCGTAATACAATTTGTCATTGTGACTCATTGTATTTCAGCAACTTACACTTTAAAAAGCACATCATTCTATGTCTTCAGCAAAAGTGGCTACAAACAGGGTACATTTCGGAAAGGTTAAGCACCTGGCAGAAACCCCGGACCTTCTTGAAATCCAAATCCAATCGTTCAAGGATTTCTTTCAGCTTGAAACTACACCCGATAAACGTAACAATGAGGGTCTCTTTAAAGTATTTAAAGAGAATTTCCCCATCAATGATACCAGGAATATCTTCATGCTGGAATTCCTTGATTATTTCATTGATCCCCCCCGTTATACCATCGATGAGTGTATGGAACGTGGTCTCACTTATGCAGTTCCGCTGAAAGCTAAGCTTAGGCTGAGTTGTAACGATGAGGAGCACGTAGATTTCCAGACTATCGTCCAGGATGTTTTCCTTGGAAACATTCCTTATATGACACCACGTGGAACATTTGTGATAAATGGTGCCGAGCGGGTTGTTGTTTCTCAGTTACACAGATCTCCCGGTGTGTTTTTTGGTCAGTCTTTGCACCCGAATGGTACTAAAATATATTCAGCACGTGTAATCCCATTCAAGGGAGCATGGATGGAGTTTGCTACAGACATTAACAATGTCATGTATGCATACATTGATAGGAAAAAGAAGTTCCCCGTAACCACTTTGCTCCGTTCTATCGGTTTCGAAACAGATAAGGACATCCTTGAGCTTTTTGGTATGGCTGATGAAGTTAAGGCCGACAAGAAAACATTGTCTGCCATGCTGGGTAAACGCTTGGCAGCAAGGGTACTTAAAACCTGGGTTGAAGATTTTGTAGATGAAGATTCAGGTGAGGTTGTTTCCCTTGACAGAAATGAGATAGTTCTTGAGCGTGATACGCTGTTGAATGAAAAAGAAATAAACATCATACTTGAGACTGGTGTTAAAAGTGTATTCATTCAGAAAGAAGATGTGAGTGGTGACTACGCTATCATCTACAATACGCTCAACAAGGATACTTCTAATTCCGAACTAGAGGCAGTACAACATATATACAAGCAATTGCGTGGTGCTGACGCTCCGGATAATGAAACGGCTAGGGGTATTATTGATAAGCTTTTCTTCAGTGACAAGCGATATGATCTTGGTGAGGTTGGTCGTTATAAGATTAACAAGAAGCTTAACCTCAATTATGGTGTTGATCAGAAAACACTGACGAAGGAAGATATTATTGAGATTATCAAGTACTTGGTTAGGCTTACAAACGGAAAAGCTGAGATTGATGATATTGATCACCTGAGCAACAGGCGTGTTCGTACGGTGGGTGAGCAGTTATATGCCCAGTTTGGTGTTGGTTTGGCAAGGATGGCCAGGACAATACGCGAGCGTATGAATGTTCGCGACAACGAGGTATTCACACCAGTGGATTTGATTAATGCAAGAACGCTATCTTCTGTTATCAATTCATTTTTTGGAACATCTCAGCTGTCTCAGTTCCTCGACCAGACAAACCCGTTGAGTGAAATAACGCACAAGCGTCGTATTTCAGCACTCGGTCCCGGTGGTTTGAGCAGGGAGAGGGCAGGCTTTGAGGTTCGTGACGTTCACTATTCACACTACGGAAGGCTTTGTACCATCGAAACCCCAGAAGGTCCGAACATCGGATTGATCTCCACGCTTTGCGTGCATGCGAAGATCAATGAGATGGGCTTTATTGAAACACCTTACAGAAAGGTTAATGATGGCAAGGTTGAGGTAAAAAAACTTACTTACCTCAGTGCAGAGGAAGAAGATACTGCTAAAATTGCCCAGGCGAATGTTCCGCTGAACGATAAGGCAGAATTTATTGAAGACAAAGTAAAAGCCAGACAAACAGGTGATTTCCCTATCCTTGATCCGGGAGAGGTAGAATACATGGATGTTGCCCCTAACCAGATTGTTGGTTTGAGTGCATCCCTTATTCCATTCCTTGAGCATGATGACGCCAACCGTGCACTAATGGGCTCAAATATGCAACGTCAGGCTGTTCCGCTCATCAAACCACAGGCACCAATTGTTGGTACAGGTCTTGAAGCAAAAGCAGCAAGAGATGCCCGTATTCAGTTGCATGCAGAAGGAGAGGGTGTAGTTGAATTTGTTGATGCCAATGAGATTCATGTGCGTTACGAGCGTGACGAAGCCATGAAACTCGTGAGCTTTGAAGATGATTTGAAGATATATAAACTAACCAAGTTCATAAAAACAAACCAGGAGACCTCAATTACCCTCCGTCCTGCAGTATTCAAAGGTCAGCGGGTTAAAACAGGTGATTTCCTGACAGAAGGTTACGCAGTAAAGAATGGTGAGCTTGCACTTGGACGTAACCTTAAAGTGGTGTTCATGCCATGGAAAGGATACAACTTTGAGGATGCTATCGTAATCAATGAGAAGGTTGTAAGTGAAGATCTCTTTACTTCCATTCACATATCTGAGTTTGAACTTGAAGTGCGTGATACCAAACTTGGTGAGGAAGAGCTTACTCCGGATATCCCGAATGTATCTGAAGAGGCAACGAAAGACCTTGATCAGTATGGAATTATCAGGATTGGCGCACAGGTAAAAGAAGGAGATATCCTCATTGGAAAAATTACTCCTAAGGGAGAAAGTGATCCAACCCCAGAGGAAAAACTGCTGAGAGCCATTTTTGGTGATAAGGCAGGTGATGCCAAGGATGCTTCATTGAAGGCACCAAGTGGAACAGAAGGAGTTGTTATTGGTAAAAAGTTGTTCCAACGTGCCAAAAAAGATAAAAACTCCAAGGTTAAGGAAAAAAGTGCACTTGAAAAGCTTGAGTTAATCCACGTTCAGAATGAAAAAGACATTCTTGAACTTCTTGTTGGCAAACTTCAGATTTTGCTGAAAGACAAGAACTCTGCAGGTGTTTCCAACAATTTTGGAGAATTGATATTTGGGAAAGGTGCTAAGTTTAACACCAAAGTGTTGACCACCATCGACTACCAGAATGTTAATCCTTTGGGTTGGACTGGAGATGAGAAAACGGACGATGCTATCAATACGTTGTTGCATAACTACAACATCAGGTTTAATGAAGAACTGGGAAGATATAAGCGTGAAAAGTTCAATATCTCTATCGGTGATGAGTTACCTGCAGGTGTATTGAAGCTCGCAAAAGTATACCTTGCTGTTAAGCGCAAGCTGAAAGTGGGTGATAAAATGGCGGGAAGACATGGTAATAAAGGTATTGTAGCCAAGATAGTACGTGCAGAGGATATGCCTTTCCTTGAGGATGGAACTCCTGTTGATATCGTGCTGAATCCATTGGGTGTACCTTCCAGGATGAATCTGGGTCAGATTTATGAAACCATCCTGGGTTGGGCAGGAGAGAAGCTGGGAATGAGATTCTCTACTCCAATTTTTGATGGTGCTACAGTTACTGAGATCAAAGACCTTATAGACCAGGCTCAGCTGCCAAGTTTCGGCCATACATATTTGTATGATGGTGAAACAGGTGAAAGGTTCCACCAGAAAGCCACTGTTGGAATCATCTATATGCTGAAACTGCATCACATGGTTGATGATAAGATGCACGCTCGTTCAATTGGTCCATACTCATTGATTACGCAACAGCCATTAGGTGGTAAAGCACAGTTTGGTGGCCAGCGTTTTGGTGAGATGGAGGTTTGGGCCCTCGAAGCATATGGTGCATCTAATATCCTTCAGGAGTTACTTACACTCAAATCAGACGATATAATAGGTAGGGCGAAGACTTATGAAGCCATTGTGAAGGGTGATAATGTTCCAAAAGCCGGTATTCCGGAATCATTCAATGTACTTGTACATGAATTGAGGGGACTTGGACTTGACCTTAAGTTTGAGAACTAGTAAATTGTAACCAAACATACCTGTGAGCCATCCCGCATTTGCGGGATGGCTTTTTTTATAACCAATAATTAGTTTTGAAATTGATCAGAAAGATGATTTGAAGAACTTCCAGGCATGCAAATGGACATCAATGTCACCTGGATAATCGTGCTTCCCCCCATTTACCTTAAGCAAAATGACCTGCTTTTGTTTTCCTATAAATGCATATTCTTCTATAGTTTTACCGTCTGTGGTGTTGTTATCCGGGAGTAAAGCATGTATCGGGTTATCCTTATATCCGGCCAGTTTTGCCCAGTATTGAAATGTTTCATCAGTTGACCTCACTTTGCCAAAATTACCGCTACCTAGAATTACCTCTCCACCTTCATAGGGATTGGTTTTGTCTGCTGTGCCGTTTACTATCATGACGTTTAGTGGTTTCATACTTTGCGGACAATCAAGGTTTTCATCTGCCGGCAGGTTCGCTATAATTGCTGTAATGGACCTGAATCGGTCAGGTATAGTCAATGCCAGTTTATACGCCATGTGTCCGCCTCCCGATGTTCCTACGGCAAAGACTTTCTTTTTATCAGTCTTGAGTTTTTTGCTGAAGTATTCAATCATCCCCGTAAAAAATGCTTCCTCATTGATTTGTTCAATATTTGCGGCAGAAGGGGCTATTTTCCTACATTCATTCCAGAAGTTTTTATATCCTGAAGGGAAAACTGCAACCATATTTTCTTGATCACTGATGGGATCAAAAGATTTAACCCTTTGCATCATTTGCAGTCCATTTCCTCCGGAGCCATGTAAGACAAAAACAAGGCTAAATCCCTTTGAATCAACAGCAGGTTTATTGTAGTGAAATACCCTGTAATGTCCCTCAATTAGTAAGGAATCTGATATAACCTGAGCCTTTGCATAGAAGTTGAATGTAAGCAGACAGATTAGAATGTATTTCATTTTTTATTTTAATTTACTGATAATCGGTATAAAAATTACAACTCTTTGAGTTTATTCTGATTTTAATAAAATAGGTAATCCTTGTAAAACAAAAAGGCCGTCTCAATAAAGATGAGACAGCCTTTTAATCAAACGTTTTAATATCTAGTTAAACAGCGTTATAATCCAGTAAACCAATCCGGCCAGTAAGGCACTTACCGGAATTGTCAATATCCACGCAACGAGCAATGATGAAGTGACACCCCATCTAACTGCACTCAACCGTTTTGTAGCTCCTACACCTATAATTGAACCTGTTATGGTATGTGTAGTTGAAACCGGAATACCCATTTGGCCTGTAAAGAATAATGTTAATGCACCTGCAGTTTCTGCTGCCACACCTTCAAGAGGTGTCACTTTAGTGATTTTTGTTCCCATTGTTTTAACAATCTTCCATCCACCACTCATTGTTCCGAGACCAATTGCCAGGTAGCATGATATCGGAACCCAGTTTGGAAGCTGACCAAAGTCTTGAATGTTCCCACTTGCAATCAATGCAGCTCCAATAATTCCCATTACTTTTTGTGCATCATTGCCACCATGGCCAATGCTGAATGCTGCAGAACTGAATAATTGCAGTTTCTTAAACATATTGGCTACTGAGTATGCAGTAGGTGTTTTATATTTTTCAACAAAAAGGTATACAAGAATAAAAAGAATAGAAGTGAAAACAATCCCCCAAACAATGATATGGTTCTCTGATTTTTGTATGTCTTTGCTAAATGAAGACTGGATGTTGAATTTTTCCAATTTTGCCTTCACTTTGGCTTTATTCCTCTTTTCTATCGGGTAGATGGCATGCATGGCTGCCAGTGCGCTGTCAGCACTAATTTGCTTTTCAAGGAAAAGTTTGACAGGCTCTTTGTATTTTTCTGTTTCAGTTTTGGCGATATCAAATTCCTGCTTTTTTTCCGCATTGTCTGCAGCAAGTGCCTCTAGTACAAGGTAGTCATTGGCATTTCTGGCATCATCTTTTAGCTTACTGATTTCTATTTCATGGAGCAATCCCTTGTGGTACGCAAATGATGCGATGGAGTCGGCACCAATCTGATCAAAACGAATAACCACTGGCTCAATCTGCAGGTAGACTTCTTTTGCCTTAGCTAGTTTTTGCTCTGCAGTTTCAAGGTTCTTTTTGAATTTGTCGTTAGTAGGCTCTTTAGCCAGCGCTGCACTAGCTTTTTCAAAGTCAGTTTTATATTTATCCAGTTTAATAAACTTCTGGGTTCCTTCCCTCATTTTGGATTCTTCAAACCTGTCAAACATCCAAACAGTAAGTGCAGTGGCAAGAATAATGATACCAATTCTTGCCCACATATTCCGCATGATCGTTACGATAGTAATGAAAATGGATATGAACATCCCTATCAGCGGAGCAAAAAAGATGAAAAGAACGGTTTTGATGATTGTCTGGTTTTCGACAATCTTATCCAATGATACCATGCTCCCCTGATCGAACATGGCATGGGCAACTGCGGCGCCAGCAAATCCACCAATTAATGTATGGGAAGATGAAGATGGAATCCCATACCACCAAGTGAGCAGATTCCAGAAAATAGCTGCGATTAGTCCAGCAAGAATTACATGTAATGTAATAAACTCCTTGTTCACGGTTTTGCTGATGGTATTGGCAACCGCATGATCCTGGAAAATCCAGTAAGCTACAAAATTAAAAAATGCTGCCCAGACCACAGCCTGGAACGGTGTTAGTACTTTCGTTGATACTACAGTAGCAATTGAGTTTGCTGCATCATGAAAGCCATTGATGTAGTCAAAAACCAATGCAAGAATGACAATGACGATTAAAAGGGTCATGTTGTGAGATTTTTTATCAGTTCTCAGTTAGGCGTACTTGATAATAATTGATTCAATTACATTGGCAGCATCCTCACATTTGTCGGTTGCAATTTCCATAACCTGATAAATTTCTCTTTTCTTAATTACCTCTTTGAAATCATTCTCTTTGTTGAAGAGCATTTCGATGCTCATGTCAAAAACATCGTCAGCTTGGTTTTCAATACTGTTGATTTTAACAAGTGCTTCTGTCATCTCTCTCAGGTTTTTCATATCCCTGAGCCCATTGACTGCTTTTTTGATTTCGACTGTACCTTGTAAAATCATTTCGGCCATTTTATGTATGCCGGTATCGTTGGGATTGATTTTGTAAAAATTAATTTTCTTTGCAGAAGCGTAGATGTAATCTGCAATATCATCCAGGGCTGTAGCCAGTTGGTGTATATCTTCCCTGTCAAATGGGGTAATGAAATTTCTGCCCAGTTCGGTAAAAATGTTGTGAGTGGAGTCATCATTCTTATGCTCCATGTTTTCTATTTGCCCTAAAATTCCTGCTCTTTTATCTTCATCAGGTTCATTAACCATTTCCTGTAATAACCCGCCCATTTTATTTACTGTCACTGCTACATCTTCGAATAAACTGTAAAAAATCCTGTCTTTAGGTAGGAAAATTTTAAAAAATGAATTTGCTGCCATAATAAATATTTATCGGGTTAAAAATTGAGTTGTGTTTGAATTCTGAGCAGTCGTCCCTGCTGGATATTTGATTTTATTCTGTTGTCTTCAAATTGTCTTTTGGATAAAACATAGGTTACGGTCAGTTCAAATTGTTTATTCATCTGCCATTCAAGTCCTGCCTCTAATTCCCTGACACGGTATGAACGGGCATCCAATTCGTGTTTTTTACCACCATCGTAAGCTTGAAGTCTGGTAAATGGTAAGAGAACCTCTTCTTTACCTTTTCCACTTATTTTATAGCTTATTGTAATGAAACCTCCAGATAGGTGGCGAAGGTTGATTGAGTCTGTAGAGGGATTATATCTCGGACCTTTTCCGATATTGTATTCTGCCAAGATTCCAAGTGGTCTTGGGTAAAGAACAAATGAACTTGCAAGCCTTTTTTCGTTAAACTCAAAGTTCCGCTCGCTTTTAACCGAAGTACTCCTTGTATCTGTGGGCACAACGAATTTACCCATATACCCCTGAATTCCGGGTTCTATAAATTGGGTACCAATTTTTATTGGGATACTTAATCTGCTTACAATATGCAAATTGTCATTTTGTTCAGGCCTGTTTGCAGTCTGCCCATTATAGATTCCAATACCAAAAACACCATAGTCTCCTGATCCTTTTTCATTGTCTTTAATGAAGCCGGCATATAATTTTCTGGCTTCCTCAGGTGCCCAGTAAAAAAAAGCCCCTAGGTCACGCTCATTCGAAACAGCTGAATTTAGTGCATCTGCCCTGTCTAGCGGTAACCTGTTTTGACTGGATTGCATATTTTCAAACCCAAATGGCACCTTGCTTTGACCAATCCGAATGCGCATTGTTGATTTTTTGTTCAAGCCAAGGTCAAAATAGGCGTCTCTTAATTGAAAGATATTGAGCGTGCTACCAGCTGAACTCCCAAAGTCAGGTTGTATGTAGAAGTACAATCTTTCACTGAGGTTTCCGCTGAAGATTAGCCTTGCCCTTCTGATACTGAATGAACCACCCTCTCCCCATGACCTATCGCATTGTTCACACTTAAGTTTAGGATTGGTTTCCAATAGCCTGTTATATCGTACCTGCATATATCCCCTAAGTGAAATTGTTTCATACCAAGGCTTTGACACCCTGTTGGTTGAATTAGTCTGAGCGTAGCCATGTCCAATGAACAGGACAACAGCCAACATAGCTGTAACAGCTAAGCGGAGCTTTTTTGTCAAGGTAGTTTCTTTTAATTGCCCGACAAAGGTGAAGAATCCGCTTAATCTAGTGGTAGTCTTTACATTACTAAATTGTTAACAATGCACCATAAATGTGGAATATCAGAAAGTTTTGAGGAACCTGACAGTTGACTGACCTTGATTGGTTTGGATATTCAGGTAATAAATTCCGCCTGATTTAAGTTTACCCGCCAATGCTGAGCCAGGAAAACTGATGTTTTTTAAACCCGACGATTGAACCCCTTTGAAAAGATTTCCTAGTTTAATGCCATTGGCACTCATGAGGGAGATTACAACTTCTCCTGATTTTGGTAAAACGTATGTTAGATTGAGCTCATTTTTTACAGGATTAGGGTAGATGATTGTCTGTAAATCGAGTTCAGGCATTACGGGATTGAATAGTGCTGTAACCAGGGAGTTGCTGAGGTCACGGTTAAGGTAAACATGGTATTCACCGGGTTGAAGGCTGATGGAGCTGCTTGTGCCAGATACATTAATGGATGTTTTTGTGAGATAGCTATGCCAGGTTCCACTTGAGGGAAAAGTAACGTTGACTGTCTTGGCAGACAAATCGAAATTACCAACAACCACTATTTTGAGCGAATCAGTATTTACCTGAATTGTTTTTACTGTTCCAGCCAGGTCCATCGTATAATTATTCCCCGTGAAGGTTGAGATCAATGAAGGGTTCTGTCGAAGCCGAAGAAGATTGGCGTAGACATCATAAAGTGCTCTTTTTGAAACATCCCCAAAATTTCCCCAAACCAATGGTTTATTGTCCAGCCTGCAGTTGTTGTTAACTGTTCCGTTTGTGCAGGTGTTTATCGAGTAAGGGAATCCGATTTCTCCGAATTGCCAAAGCATTTTAGGTCCCGGTATCATTGCCCAGAAAGCTGCGGCCTGTCCCATTCTTTTGAGTGCAACCACTGAGTCTCGGGTAGAATAGGAGACAGACTGGTTGCCGAAATTCAGGTTTTTGTACATCAGTCGTTCCTCGTCATGACTTTCCATATATCCCACCAGATGTTGTTTTTCCCAGCCTCTTCTTTGTGCACTGATACCACCAAAGTCACTGTCTTGCGCATAGCCCATGGTTGCCTGGTTGAAGTTAAAATTGCCGTTCCCCCAGAGCATCATACCATAATTGGCCAGTTCTCGTTCTTCGGAATTGTCGGCAAAATGTTCAAGAATGCAATAAGAACCCGGTGAAACAGCCTGCATGGTGTCATAAATCCTTTTCCAGGTAGCCACCCTGGATGCATCATAATTTCCCCATGCTGAAACATTGTTGGGGTTGTTGGTTTGGGTAAAACCTTTTGACAAATCCCATCTGAATCCGTCTATTTTATACCTCGT
>JBILSG010000171.1:0-5575 GCA_044372235.1 Chitinophagaceae bacterium | reverse complement strand
CTTGGGAAACTCTTCCAGTTGAAATCGTGGAAGGCGCAAATGTCAAGGGAAGGGTTGTAAACATTGAAGATTATGGTGCGTTCCTCGAAATCACACCTGGTGTTGAAGGTCTTGTTCACGTAAGTGAAATCACTTGGGCAAATACACCTGTAAATGCCAAAGAGTTCTTCAAACTTGGAGACGAGTATGAAGCAAGGGTAGTTACACTTGATAAGGACAGCAGAAAGATGAGTCTGTCTATCAAGCAGCTTACTTCTGATCCATGGACTGAAATCGAAAACAAATACCCAGTTGGAAGCAAGCATTCCGGCCTGGTAAAAAACATCACTCCTTATGGTGTTTTTGTTGAACTCGAGCCTGGCATCGGTGGCATGATTCACATCAGTGACCTGAGCTGGTTGAAGCGTTTCAATCATCCAACTGAATTCACGAAGTCTGGCAGTCAGATTGATATCATGATCCTGAATATCGATAAAGATAACAGGAAGCTGCAACTTGGACATAAGCAACTGGAAGAAGATCCCTGGAATTCATTGCAGGAAACTTTCTCAATTGGTTCTGTGCATGAAGGAACAGTAGTAAAGCGTGACGATAAGGGTGCTGTTGTTCAGCTGCCTTACGGACTCGAAGGTTTTGCTCCTGCCCGTCATCTTTCCAAGGAAGATGGTAAAACAATCTCTGCAGATGAAACTGCTCAGTTTGTTGTAATTGAGTTCGATCGTAATGAAAAAAGGATCGTTCTGAGCCATTCAAGAATCTGGGAACAGGTTGTTGCAGATGAGAAGGAAGCAGTAGCCAAAGAGAAAAAAGCTGACGCAGCAAAAACCAAGAAAGCAGTAAAGGATATCCAGAATAAAGTAGAGAAATCTACATTGGGTGACCTTGGCGTTTTGGCAGAGCTGAAGAAGAAAATGGAAGGCGGCGAGTAATCGCTCAACTGCTGATACATAATATCAAGGTCCTGTGGTTTCACAGGACCTTTTTTTTAGAGTAATAATTATGATTTTACTGCAGATTTGAAGAGACGTAATCTACTGCATCGCAACCTTAGTTGCTGTGTAAGATTTTGGCATTCCCCAAAGAAATTCAGTTGAGATTTTTGCTTCCGGGAAAAGTGATTTAAATCTGCTTTTCCCCATCATGATGGTAGTCTTGGATGCCTCAATTCCCTCATGATAATTCTTTGCTTTTGGGAAATAATTTATTTTGAAAATCATCAGCAATACAGCCCTGATCTGATGTGGAATAAACTGGAAAAAAGGAATCCTGCAATGGGGCTCTAATGGAAACCAAATGCATGGTGTTTGTATAATATAATTATGCGAAAGTCTTTTTACTTCCTGTGCAAAGATTTTTTGATTTTCAAGACTTCCCATGTGCTCGATGGCAGAATTAGAAAAGACCAGGTCAAATGAAAAATCGGGAAATGGGCAATTCAATGCATCTGCCTGAATAGCTTCAAATAAATGCTTTGATTCATCAGGTATGGTGCTTTGCGTTAGGTTGAGCAATGAAATATGTGTAGCAGTGTTTTTCCAGTTCATTTTTTCCCAATATGACATATTACCACCTAAATCAAGGATGCGTATTGTTCCTTTTTTTTCAATCAAACCATTTATTACTGCTTCAATCTGTCTGAATCTGTTTTTCCTTAAACTGTTTACAAAGGAATCTGGATTGTTATAGCTGAATATTGAATCCAACATGAAAAGAAGTGATTGGTTAACTGTATAAAGTTACTTGAAATTAATTGTCGCAAAGCATACTAACTATTTTATCCTCCAACATATGCTGCTTGATCCTGAATTATTTCTTATCTTGAATTATGCTTGTCGATCGTTTGAAAGATATTGTAATTGTGAGGAAACTGATTTATGCTGTTATTGGAGTTATAACATATCCAGGGTTAGCTATCATCAATAAGATAAAGGTTTCAGGAACTGAAAACCTGGAGAAACTTCCTAAATCAAATGTACTCTTTGTAAGTAATCATCAAACTTATTTTGCTGATGTGATGGCAATGTTGCACATATTCTGTGCAGTTAAATGGGGGAGAAAAAATCGACTCGGATGGCCGGTTTACTTCTTGAACCCATTTGTAAATGTAAATTTTGTTGCGGCAGAAGAGACAATGAAAGATAATTTCCTTACCAGGATTTTCACATTGGCTGGTGCCATAACAATCAAGCGAACATGGAGAGCAGGTGGGAAGGATGTGAAAAGAGAAGTTGACGCAAACGATTATGGTAAAATCCATGAGGCATTATCCAAAAGGTGGGTAATAACATTTCCTCAGGGAACTACAAAGCCGTTTGCTCCGGGTAGAAAAGGTACAGCGCATATCATTAAGGAAATGCAACCCATAGTTGTGCCTGTTGTTATCAATGGTTTTTGGCGTGCATTCAATAGAAAGGGACTTCGCTTTAAGAAGAAAGGAACTCAATTAAGTATACAAATTAAGCAGCCTTTATCATTTACTTACGAAGAAAGTATTGATGAAATTCTTGAGAAAGTAATGGATGCCATTGAGCAAAGTAGTCAGTTTATGCTCAAGGGAAAGCATCATGTTTCTGCAGTGTGACATACCGCTCAGTCATTGATGAACAAGGCTTTCAGCTCAGTGGCATCTTCTGGTTTCATTTTTTTTGCCAGAACAAGTCTAAGCTGTCTTCTTCTCAGTGCACTTTCAAATACCTTTTTTTCTTCTTCCGTTTCAGTAATTATTTCGGGGACCGCTCTTGGTTTTCCATTTGGGTCTAGCGCTACAAAAGTGAGATATGCTTCATTGCTTTTGTATTTATATTGTTGCGTGAGGTCCTCCCCCCAAACTTTGATATGTATTTCCATAGATGATTTAAATGCCCTGGAAATCTGTGCTTCGATATGAACTACTTGTCCAAGCTTAATAGGCGCATCAAAGGATATATTGTCTACTGAAACGGTTACACATGGGGCATTGGAATGTTTTCCTGCAACCATGGCGGCTGCGGTGTCCATCCAGTACATGAGCCTTCCCCCCATCAGATTTCCATAAAAGTTGGTGTCGTTGGGGAAGACCAGTTCAGTCATAATGACCCTGGTTTCAGAAGTTTTTTTGGGTAGCATGTTCAGTTATTTAATTGTAATGGATTCCGCGTCTTTCAAAAAATCGGGATCAATATCTGCACCAATGCCTGGGGTATCATCCAACTCCAGAAAATAATTGTTGTATCTGGCGCCACCGTTTACAGGATCGGTGAGATGTCCCAGTAAGCATGTGTCCAAATCATAAAAATGTATGTTGTCGTGTGCCATGGCAAGATGAACTTTTGCAGTAAGCGCCAACCTGCTTTCTACCATTCCTCCCAGCATACATTTGACAGCGTATTTTGCGGCTGTATCTGCAATTTTGATTGCTTCGCAGATGCCTCCTGATTTAGCCAGTTTTATATTGATATACGAGCAGCTGTCATTTTGAATCAACCGGGCTGCATCATAGTGATCAAAAATACTTTCATCAGCCATGATTGGAATTCCAACTTGCATTTTTAACGCAGGTAATAAATTGTCGTATCTGTGGTGCATGGGTTGTTCACAGAATTCTATATTGTAAGGCTCAATGGCATGTAAAACAGCCACAGCAGTGTCATAATCCCAACCCTGATTGGCATCTGTTCGTAATCCAATTGCATGACCTATTGATTCCCTGATAAGTCTGATTCTTTGAATATCCTCTTCACCATTCTTGCCAAGCTTTACTTTAATGGTTTTAACACCATCAGCAACGAATTGAACTGCTTTTGTGGCCATGGCTTCAGGACTGCTGATTCCAATTGTCAAATCTGTTTGTATGGTTTTTTTCTTTCCACCCAGGTATTGATACAGCGGCATCCCTTTTTCCTGTGCTGCAATATCATGGAACGCCATATCAAAGGCACTTTTGATTGTTGTGTTGTATGCAATGAACTGATCAAATTCAAGCATTCTTTCCTGAATTTGGAGGGGATCTTTGCCGATGATTGTTTCGGCAAGTTTTTTGCCTACCATAAAACAGGTGTCCTGTGTTTCTCCAACAAGCATCGGGAAAGGGGAGCATTCCCCCACGCCCGTAATTCCTTCATCTGTAATTACTTTCAAAAATATGTTTTCAGCTGCATTGCAGGTCTCTGTTGCAATAACAAAAGGTTCCATGGGGATGGTCAGCCTGTATATTTCTATATTTTTGATTTTCATGTCAGTAGGTTTATGCTGCTGCTGTCTCTGCACAAAGGTAATGCTTCAAGTTCTTTTCATTTCATCCTGTAGTAGTTCACTATCAAGCTTGTCCAGAAAAAACTGTGCATTATCAAGTAAGTTTTTTTTCTTTTCCTTATCCATTTTGTCAAATGTATTTACCAGCATGCCTAATCTAGGGTTTTGAAGGAAAAACTTTCTGTGTTTGCTCATGAATCGCCAGAAAAGGCCATCCCATATTTCATGCCATTGAGGCGTACTTGATTGAGCTGATTCTTTTTTGTAATCACTCATCTTGAAAATATAATTACTCCCACTGATATACGGTTTTGTCATCATAATGCCTCCATCTGCAAATTGAGTCATGCCATATACATTGGGCACCATAACCCAATCGTATGCATCAATGAATAACTCCATAAACCATTGATAAACGTCGTTGGGGTCAAATTCACAGAGCAGGAAAAAATTTCCTAGGACCATAAGCCTTTCAATGTGATGGAGATAAGCATTTGAATGTAGTTTTTTAATGCAGTTATCAATAGGCAGAATACCTGTAGTGCCATCGTAGAAAGATTTGGGTATTCTTCTGGTAAAACCCCAGTAGTTGCTTGTTCTTTGCTGAACTCCTGCCTGCACGTAAACAGTTCGTATAAATTCTCTCCAGCCAATGATTTGCCTGATAAACCCTTCAGCTGAATTTATGGGAATTTTGCCTTTTTGTATTTCAGCCATACTTATGTGGACAATATCCGATGGGGTGATTAGTCCGATGTTGAGCATTGGAGATAAAATACTGTGATGCAGGTACTCCTCTCTGGCTGGCATGGCATCCTCATAGTCTCCAAAGTTTGCCAACCTCTCTTTGGTGAATTGTTCAAGCAGTTTTATGGATTCGTCTTTGGTCCATGCCCATGGATATTTCCCATTATCCGGGTTTATTTTGCCAGGGTTGTTACTGAATTTTTGCGATACGTATTCTATGGCCTCATGGAGATATTCATCAGATTCAGGAAAACTGATATGAGGTGGCTTGTAGCCTTTGGGGACTTTTTTCCTGTTTTCATTGTCCATACTCCATTTGCCGCCTATTGGTTTTAGTTTTTCATCAACGAGTAAGTCCAGTTTTTTTCTTTGGTGTATATAAAAATCAGTCTGGTGGAAACGGGTTTTATTGTTAAAAAAAGTGGTTCCATCTTCAATACTTGTCAGAAAATCCGGCCCCTCTGCCATCGTAATTGTTATCTGGTATTGTTTTGCAGCGCGTTGTATTCTTCTGTTCAGGAGGTAATCGTTAGGGTAAGCTATGCTTACTTTAGTTATACCCCTTTCATTAAGATTCCGCATAAGTGCAGTTATGCGG
>JBILSG010000170.1:0-5596 GCA_044372235.1 Chitinophagaceae bacterium | reverse complement strand
TATCATCCTGCTCTTGAAGCCTTCTTTTTTAATGGCATGATGAACTTTAATCATAGCCAGTTTTATCATGTCTGCAGCAGTTCCCTGTATGGGAGAGTTGATGGCATTGCGTTCGGCGAAACCCCTGACAGTGAAGTTGGATGAATTGATATCCCTCAGCCACCTTTTTCTGCCCATTAATGTTTCGACATATCCTTTTTCTCTGGCAAAATTGATGGTATTTTCCATGTAACTCGTGATCCCAGAGAACTCTTTCTTGTAGTTATCGATGATTGTTTTGGCTTCTGTTCTGCTGATACCCAGATTTTCAGACAGTCCAAATGCACCCTGTCCGTATATGATTCCAAAGTTTACACTTTTGGCTTTATACCTCATCTCTTTTGTTACTTCATTTTCGTCAACGCCGTATACTTTGGCTGCTGTAGCAGTATGGATATCTTTCCCCATTCGGAATGCCTCACACATGTTGGGGTCACCACTGATTGCAGCTACAACGCGCAGTTCTATCTGTGAGTAGTCTGCCGATATCAATACATGATCCTTATCTCTTGGCACAAATGCCTTCCTGATTTCTTTACCCCGGTCACTTCTCACGGGTATATTCTGCAGGTTGGGGTTGTTGCTTGCCAGTCTGCCGGTAACCGCAACAGCCTGACCATAAGTGGTGTGAACCCTACCGGTTTTGTGATTAATCAATTCGGGCAGTGCATCAATGTATGTCGATTTCAGTTTTGTGAGCTGTCTGAAAGCAAGAATATCTGAAACAATGGGGAACTGATGCGCCAGCTTTTGCAAGACATCCTCTCCGGTTGCGTATTGTCCTGTTTTTGTTTTTTTAGCTTTGGGATCGAGCATCAGCTTTTCAAAAAGCACTTCGCCCAACTGTTTTGGTGAGGCAAGGTTAAACCGAACGCCGGCAGTCTTGTAAACTGCTTCTTCCGCAACTTTGGCTTCTTTCTCCAATTCTTTGGAATATTCTTTCAGGAAGTCTACATCCACCTTTACTCCTTCAAATTCCATGTCAGTGAGTACTTTCACCAATGGGTTTTCGACCTCAAAAAACACCCTTTCAACTTCTTTCTCTTTGAGAACAGGTTCAAAAATATGTTTGAGTTGTAGCGTGATGTCTGCATCCTCCCCTGCATATTCCTTGACCCTTTCAACCTCCACATCGCGCATGGTACCCTGGTTTTTACCTTTTTTCCCTATCAGTTCTTCAATGTGAACGGGTTCATAGCCAAGGTATTTTGCACTTAACTGGTCCATCCCCCTTTTCCCTTCAGGGTCGATGACATAATGCGCCAACATGGTATCAAAAATTTCACCTGCAAGATCAACACCATGGTTTTTCAGTACAAGCAGGTCATATTTGATGTTTTGTCCGATCCATTTTTTAGCCGGATCACTGAAAAGCGGAGAAAAGGCTTTCAGCAATTCAAGCGTGAGGTCTTTGTCTGCGGGACAAGCTACATAGCTTGCTGTACCTGGTTTTACAGAAAAACTGAGCCCAACCAACTCTGCCTGATTCGCATCCAGGCTGGTTGTTTCTGTATCGAAGCAGATTTCTTTTTCATGTGTTAATGCTTTAACGAGCACATCAATCTGTTCGGCTGTGTTTACAAGGTCATACTGATGCGGGGTATTGTGGATGTTCTTTTCTATTAGTGATGTTGAGGAAGACTCTTCAGCAGAATCCCCGTTTTCTGCAACAGCAACTGTGGTACCTGCTCCTCCAAAAAGATCTCCCTGCACGGTTGATCCTTTTTCTGCCGGACCAGCTACAGGTATATCTTCTCCAAGAATACGTTTACCTATGGTTCTGAATTCAAGGTCAGTGAAAATTTCCATCAGTGCTTCTTTATTCGGTTCTTTCACCGAGAAGTTTTCTTCATGAAACTGAACAGGTACGGATGTGATGATGGTGGCGAGTTTCTTGCTCATAATGGCCAGGTCCTTCCCCTGTCTTACTTTCTCACCCAATGCACCTTTAAGTTTGTCTGCGTTTTCCAGAACATTTTCAACTGTGCCATATTCTGCCAGTAACTTTGCAGCTGTTTTTTCTCCAACACCTGGTATACCCGGGATATTATCTACGGCATCACCCATCATGGCCAAAATATCAATGACCTGTGAAACGTTGCTGATATTCCATTTTTCGCAAACTTCTTTCGGACCAATGATCTCAAAGTCTCCACCCTGGTACGGAGGTTTGAATATCTTGATGTTTTCGCTGACGAGCTGGCCGTAATCCTTGTCTGGGGTAACCATATAAACCTCGTAACCTTCCTTTTCTGCCTGTTTTGCCAAAGTTCCGATCACATCATCAGCCTCAAACCCATCGGTTTCGATAATGGGTATATTCAAACCTTCGATGATTTTCCTTATGTCCGGTAGGGATGCCAATAGGTCTTCCGGTGCTTCCTGCCTGTTGGCCTTGTAATCAGCAAAATCGATATGTCTTTCTGTTGGTGCTGCTGTGTCAAAGCAAACAGCCATGTGTGTGGGTTTCTGTTTGTTCAGCAAATCCGTCAAGGCATTGGTAAAACCGAATTGCGCATTGGTATTTTTTCCTTTGCTTGTGATTCTGGGACTCCTTATCAATGCATAGTAAGCACGGAAAATGAGTGCAAAGGCGTCGAGTAGAAAAAGGCGTTTGTCCATAAAGCAAAGGTAAAGCGGAATGGGCTAACGGGCCACAGTAAATAGTAGTCAAGCCTTAGCAGGCAATTTACTTTGGTGTGATAACTTGTTGAGGTCTGATCACCTGTTTAATAAGTCAGGCAACATCCTTCTCCAGGTAGTCCAGTCGTGGTGGATGTCATGGCCCCAGATCTCCAACTGATGTGGTATTGATTTGCTGTTTAACACATCTGAGAATCTGCGGTTGGCTTCGGGGTCTTCGAAGGAACCGCTACCTGAAGCGATGATGATTTTACCACTCCGTATCTTTTCCAGTGTTTCGTGATCGGAAAGGTTGGGAATATAATGAATCGGAGAATTGAAGTAAACCTGGTCATCGTAAAACCCATCAGTGTATTCAGTCAGGTCATAAACACCACTCATGGCAATTACACCCTGCAGCATATCAGGTCTTTTCATGAAAAGATTCATGGCGTGTAAAGCTCCAAAAGATGCGCCACAGCTTATTATTGGGGTATCTGTGGATGTTTTGTTTCGTATGAACGGGATGACCTCTTCAAAGATATACTGATTGAACTGGTTGTGACGTATAGCTTTATGCGCGCCTTCCATCGCTTTGTTCATCCAGCTTTCGGTGTTGATGCTGTTGACTGAAAAGACTTTTAACCTGCCTTCATCAATCAATGGCTGTAGCATGCTGATGAGTTCAAAGCGTTCATATTCCAGGTAATCTGCTGCTGCAGTGGGAATCATGAGGAGGGCATAACCATAATGACCATAAACGGATACCGGCATTTCTTTTTGAAGGGCCGGACTAAACCATTGATGGATTTCCCTATTCATTTAACGCACCACTTTGATGATACCTTTCATCACAGAGGCGTGTCCGGGGAATGAACAGATGAAAGGGTATTCACCTGGTGTGGCAGGTGCATTGAAATAGATGGATTCAATCTCATCGGGTTGTAGCAATTTTGTATGGAACAGTACTTTGGCACTGTTTGGTACATAATTCATTTCCGCACCTTTGAGTCCGAGTTTCAAGGCCAGGTTACCCACTTCATCTGCTGCACCGGGAGCTACTACAACTACATTATGGGTCATATCATCGTTGTTGCCGAAGATCAATCTTACTTTGGAACCTGCTTTTATCTCAAACTTAGTGATGTCAAATTTCAGTCCGGGTTTCGTTCCCAGCTTAATGGTTACATCAGGCTGACCCCAGTCTGCAGGCATGCTTAATTTACGTTTTGAAGTGACAGGCGTGTTTACAGATTTTACAGGTGCATTCATGTGCATGTCATGAGACATGGCAGCATGTCCGGATTTAGCCAGATCAGCAGGTTTCAGTTCTGTTGCTGGTCCATCTGGAATGTTGTTCATGGTATAATAAGCGAAATCATGCAGGAGTGTTTTTCCCTCACCGGAAGTCATTCCATTGAGTTTTATTTCATGGATATAACCTGCAATCAGGCTGTCAAGTACAATCTTAACTTTTTTACCATCAGCTGATGGCACAATGCCCTTTATTTTCCTGATTTGGTTATTGATAATCGGACTACCATACTGGTGGTGGTACTTGTATGTAAAGCTGTTGATATTGTAGTTCATGGGGTTTCTCAGCACTTTTGCATCCACAGGAAGTGTGAACTCAATTTCCAGTCCATCAGGTAAAGCATGAATATCTTTCATTTCGAAAGGTGTTTCGCCATTCCATGCCAGTCTTTGCAGGGCATAATTTTCTTTGCCTGTACTTGCCCAACCCCTGCTTGTCATACCGGCAAACATGGAACCATCAAGTCCCCAGCGCAGGCGGAGCAATCCTGAGGCAAAACCTTCATAGAATGGATAGCAGGCACCCTGGTATTTTCCATTAACTTTTTCAAGAGACATCCGCATGATTTTGGAATGACCCTGGTCTGCCACAAAATACTGACCTGCAAACGGTCCGAAGGTGCCTTTGGTATTGTCTTCCAGGATATCAGAAGTTGAAATACCCATGAGTGTATGCGGAAACCAAACTGCAGGAAGCTTCAGTTCTTTGATGATTTTAGCTGCTTCATGCATGGGTTGTCCATTATCTACAACTTTAAGGTCTTCCTTGGTCAGCTTCAGCGGTGATTCAGGCTCTTTGGTCCAATTCAATCCACCTGCATTACCTGCAAAATCACCTTTTTCGAGGTGGGTTACCCTGCCGCTACCTACCCAGTCTCCCTGGTTTTCTGCATAGAATATATCACCCTGGCTATTGATGTTGAAACCTGCAGGTGAGCGCAGTCCTGTAGCAATGGGTTCCTGCGTGCCATCGGGTTTTATCTTCAGCAGCCAGCCATGCCATTTTCCGAGACCATCTCCGTATCCAACCCAGGCAACATTAAGGGTTACAAGCATGTCACCATTTTTATCAAAGATTGGACCGTATGCATATTCATGGTAGTTGCCACTCAGTTGAAAAAGTGATACAGGTGTATAGCTGTCTGCTTTTCCATCTCCGTCACGGTCTTCAATTTTTGTGAGCTCACCACGCTGGGTGCAATAGAAAGCCCCGTCCCTGTAAGCCAATCCGAGTACCTCGTGCAGTCCTGATGCAAATTTTGAAAAATGAGGTTGCCCTGAGCCATAAGCATTCTGGATAATCCAGATTTCACCCCTTCTGGTGGAAGCAGCAATCCTGCCATCAGGCAAAACTGCTAATCCGCCCACTTCCAGCCTCACCTCTTCCGGAATAGCTATTGTTTTTAGTGAATAGTAGTCTTTCTCAGACTGCACTGAATTTTTTTGTGCAACGGACGTCAGTGAGATCAGGGAGAGCAGGGCTAAAACGCAGGACTTTTTCAGGCACATGGAATGCTTCTTTTTTGTGTATTTAAAGGTAAATAAAAAAAGCACATTGACTGAAAAGCTTTGCAACACATCAATGTACCATTGCAGTTTTCATGTCTTCCACGAATTTATC
>JBILSG010000169.1:0-5604 GCA_044372235.1 Chitinophagaceae bacterium | reverse complement strand
CCTTTTAAATATCAGGGATTATCTTTTCAGATGAAAAATGGTGTAATGCACACCGATGGAAAATACCGTGATCCGTCGCCTTATTACAACTGGGATGTTAGGTATGCAAAAAAAGTTTCAGACAGGTTCGCATATAAAGTTACTGCAGGAATCATCCAGGCAAAGGATTGGTTAGCAGGAGACAATAGAAACATAAACAGGGCACCAGGCAGTAATTTTAACAATGTAATACCAGGTACAAGAACTACTGATCCCAATTATGATGGTTTAAATTACTATGGTGATGAAACAAACATTGATTTGAACCTTGTACTTAATGGTATTGCGGGTCAGGCTCCTTTCCTTGCACCTTATATCTCTACTTTAACAGGATCGCCTAATTTAGTTTCAAGAACAGGATATTCAGAAAAAGAAGTAACTAACCCCAACACCATAAACTTTAAATTAGGTGGTTCTTTAAACTATAAAATAACAAATTCCATTGATGCAGTTCTTTCAGGAAACTGGGGAACTGGTAACACCGTTTATACCGGAAGTGAACGTTATTCTATTATTGACTTTAAACTTGGACAGTATAAGCTGGAACTCAAACACAAAGATTGGATGATTCGCGCTTATACCACACAGGAGAATGCTGGTCAAACTTACAATACAACCATTTCCACCAGACTTTTCAATGAGGCTTGGAAGCCATCCCCCCAATGGTATACAGAATATGGTCAGGCATTCCTCGGCGGAAAACTCAGTGGTCTTTCCAATATGGATGCACACAATTTAGCACGCTCTCAGGCTGATGTTGGAAGGCCGGTAGCAGGAACAGCAAGATTCCAGAGTTTATATGATGCAGTTCGATTAAGACCCATTTCAAAAGGAGGAGGACTTTTAATTGACAGGACTAATCTTTATTCAGTTGAAGGACAATACAATCTCAGTGAATTAACTGGAAAATTTGCAGAGGTGCTTGTAGGCGGAAATTTCCGCAGATTTGTACTGAACTCACAGGGTACTTTGTTTGCTGACTCAGCCGGAAAAATTCCAATCAACGAATATGGTGCTTATGTTCAACTTGCAAAAGGCTTTGCCAAAGATGTCATTAAATTTACAGTATCAGGACGTTTTGACAAGAACGAAAATTTCAAAGGCCGTTTCACGCCAAGAGCAACAATGCTTGTGAAAGTAGCCAAAGACAATAACATCAGGTTCTCATACCAAACTGCATACCGTTTCCCTTCTGTTCAACAGCAGTATATTAATCTTGCTGTAGGTGGTGCCATTCTTGCCGGAGGAGTTCCAGCAATGAAAGAATTTTTCAATGTAGCAAACAATCCTGTTTATTCTGTAGCTGCACTTGGTGCAGGACAATTGAAAATTCAAGACTTACCTGAATTCAATCCAGAGTCAGTTACTTCATTTGAATTGGGATACAGAGGACTACTTTTCAATTCGAGGTTACTTGTGGATGCATATGGTTATCTTGGTAATTATGAGAATTTCATTACACGTGTTATTGTAGCCCAATCCACAAAAAGTACTCCGAGTCCGTTGGATGTAACCAATGCAGCAACGAGAAGGGTTATTTCCTTTCCAATCAACTCCCCAACGCCAGTTAAAACATCTGGCTATGGTATCTCTTTGGAGTACAGATTTAAAAAAGGATTCTACCTCAGCTCCAATTTCTCTTCAGATATTTTGGGTGATGTTCCCGATGGTTATATTACTTATTTTAATGCTCCAAAATACCGTGCGAATGCAACTTTTGGAAACAATGGCCTGGGTAAAAACAAGCGTTTCGGTTTCAATTTTGTTTATCGTTTCCAGTCTGAGTTTGATTATCAAAGTGATTTGGCAAATGGTACAGTTCCATCTTATCAGGTATTGGATGGTCAAATAAGCTATAAACTGCCTAAAATCAGTTCTGTTGTAAGACTTGGCGCAAACAACATCCTTAACCAGTATTACATCACTGCATTGGCAAACCCGTCAATTGGCGGACTGTATTATGTTTCCTTTGGATATAATATTTTCTAGTACCTAAATTGACAAAAAAGTAAAACAAATTAAAATGAAAAAAACATTCGCTATATCCACATCACTTCTGCCAATCTTTCTGGTTGCAATGATAGGTATTACGTCTTGTAATAAAGATACCCCCTTGGCTGAACCAATTGCTCAACCAGTTCAGGCGGGAAATACGATCGGTGAGATTCTCAACACCAATACCAGTTTCTCGATTCTGAAAGCAGCTGTAACAAAAGCAGGGCTTATGACAGCCGTTTCAGACAAGAACAACGTATTCACTGTTTTTGCTCCAAGTGATGCTGCATTTACAGCTTCAGGAATTTCGCTGGCGGTAATTAACGCACTCCCTGCGGCAAGTGTTACAAGCATAGTTCAGTATCACATTATACCCGGAAGGAAATTAATGTCTAATGATATTGCCACTTCTTTTCCAAATGTGCAAATGCCAACAGCGTTCATTATCCCTGCACCAAATACAAACCCACTTGTGCGTTTCAGCAATTTTCCATCAAGAAGGGCTGGAAATGTATGGGTAAATAACATACCTGTTGTTACACCTGACGTTAACACAGCAAACGGTGCAATACATGTTACAGCTGCCATGTTAAATCCGCCTTCAAGGGTATTACTTGACACAATGGCTCGTGATGCTGACTTACAGTATCTTGTTGCTGCAGTTCTTGCTGCTGATGCTGGAGTTCCTTCTGGTTCAAGGTTGCAGGACTTCCTGGCAAATCCGTTAGCTAACTTTACTGTAATGGCACCAACGAATCAAGCTTTCATGAACTTGTTTGCCGTTCTTGGTCTGCCTCAATCACCTGCAAGTTTTTCTTTATTGCCTGCAGCAACTGTAAGAGGTATAGTTGCCTATCATGTTGTGTTGGCAAGGGCTTTTGCAGCAAATCTTCCAACAGCAGCAACACCAGTACCTTCACTGCTTTCAGCATCACTTCCAACAGCACCAGTGCTCACTTTTAGTGCATCTCAGGGTGTTAAGGGAGCAGTAAATCCAATTTATTCAAAGATTACTGCAGCTGACAGACATGCCATCAATGGAGTTTACCACAAAATTGACATGGTATTGCTTCCACAGTAATTCACGTTACGTAAGCATAAAAAAAAGACCGGCTTTTCAGTCGGTCTTTTTTTATTAAGTCTCTTGTGATATTTATACTGCAAATCTAAAATGCATGATATCACCATCCTGCACTAAATAGTCTTTCCCCTGAACGGCCATCTTGCCAGCCTCTTTACAGGCATTTTCTGAACCTAAATTCACAAAATCCTGATAAGCAATTACTTCAGCACGGATAAATCCTTTTTCAAAATCTGTATGAATTACTCCGGCAGCCTGCGGAGCAAACATGCCTTTGGTGATTGTCCATGCACGAACTTCCTGCACTCCTGCAGTAAAATATGTTGCAAGATTTAAAATTTTATAAGTGGACCTAATCAATCTAACAACGCCACTTTCAGATAATCCAAGGTCATTCAAAAACATTTGCCTGTCGTCATAACTTTCCATCACTGCAATCTCACTTTCAATGGCAGCACTTACATACATGATTTCTGCATTTTCAAGTTTGATAGCCTCACGAACCTGATCAGTAAATTTATTACCGGTGACCACACTTTTTTCATCCACATTACACACATAAATAACAGGTTTAACGGTTAAGAGAAACATATCATACAAGTGTTTTTGATTCTCTTCATCGCTTACTTCAAATGCCCTGGCATTTTTACCTTGCTCTAAATGTAATTTAAGCGACTTAAGGATTTCAATACCCCGAAGAATATCCCTGTCGCCGGTCTTAGACATCTTCTCCACCTTAGCCAGTTTCTTTTCTACACTATCCAGGTCCTTCAGCTGTAATTCAGTATCAATCACTTCCTTATCCCGAACAGGATTAACATTACCATCCACATGAATGACATTATCGTCTTCAAAACACCTCAACACGTGAATGATGGCATCCGTATTGCGGATATTCCCCAGAAACTGATTACCGAGGCCTTCGCCTTTACTGGCACCCTTTACCAAGCCGGCAATGTCCACAATTTCAACTGTAGTAGGAACTACACGCTGCGGATTTACAAGCTTCTCCAAAGCAAAAAGACGTTCATCCGGTACAGTTATTACACCAACATTTGGTTCTATTGTACAAAATGGAAAGTTAGCTGCCTGCGCTTTTGCATTGCTTAATGCGTTAAATAAGGTTGATTTTCCTACATTTGGTAATCCTACTATGCCTGCTTGTAAAGCCATGAGTTATTTTTTTGCGCTGCAAAGATACTGCTAATGGCCTGATAAGGCACAAGAAAGGAGAATTTTGATTTCTCATGAATATTTGAATAATGGCACTTAACTATATCTGGTTTTTCTTCTTTGTAATCGCCTTTTCTATCGCATTGTTGAAATGGGTAATAACCGGTGATGTACTTATTTTCAAAACCATGACAGATGGTATTTTTAAATCAGCTGGAGACAGTGTTGACCTATCTTTTAAACTCATTGGCATTATGACCCTTTTTCTTGGGTTTATGAAAATAGGGGAGCGTGCCGGTGCCATTAGTCTCATGTCAAGATTGGTGGGACCATTTTTTAGCAGACTTTTCCCTGAGATTCCTGCGAAACATCCGGCTTACGGACATATGATGATGAATTTTTCAGCAAATTTATTGGGTCTGGATAATGCTGCAACACCATTCGGACTCAAAGCCATGGAAAGTCTTCAGGAACTCAATCCGGAAAAGGATAGGGCAAGCAACGCACAAATCATGTTTCTGGTGCTCCATGCATCCGGACTAACCCTGATTCCAATCAGCATTATAGCTATGCGGGCATCTGTTAATCCCCCAGCTGCAAATCCTACAGACATATTCATACCCTGTATGATAGCAACTGCAGCAGCCACCATTGCAGCGCTTATCATCGTTTCTATCAAACAAAAAATCAATCTGCTCCAGCCCGTAGTTTTAGGCTGGATACTTGGAATTTCAGGCATTGTTGGATTGCTGATTGCATACCTTAAGATTTTTCTGAATCAGGTTCAGATTGAACAATTTTCCACACTGTTAAGCAATGGGCTTATACTGCTCATTTTCATTGTTTTTCTGACTGGAGGCATTTATAAAAAAGTAAATGTTTTCGAAACTTTTATTGAAGGTGCAAAAGGTGGATTTGAGATTGCAATCAAAATTATACCATACCTTGTTGCCATGCTTGTTGCCATTAGTGTTTTGAGATCTTCGGGTGCTTTTACGTTCCTTACAGATCAGATTCAGACAATTTTTGCTTCTCTGGGTATGGATACACAATTCGTGAATGCGCTTCCAACTGCGCTTATGAAGCCACTTAGTGGCAGTGGCTCAAGGGCAATGATGATTGATACTATGAATGCTTATGGAGCAGACTCCTTTGCCGGCAGGTTATCAGCCATATTTCAGGGTAGTAGTGATACAACTTTCTATGTAATTGCAGTCTATTTTGGTTCTGTTGGTGTAAAAAATACAAGATATGCCATTCCGAGTATGCTGCTTGCAGACCTGGCTGGTATCCTAACTGCTATATTTACAGCTTAC
>JBILSG010000168.1:0-5648 GCA_044372235.1 Chitinophagaceae bacterium | reverse complement strand
ATTGATTAGATGCTTTCATGAATCTGGCTTTCAGATCAGGGTCTGCCATGTCTTTGTCTAATGGATACATTGGTCGGATAATTCGTTTGTGTCCCAAACGTTCCAAGTCCTGGTCCACACCACCTGGTGTTTGTGCCATGATCCAGTCTCCACGCATATCATAGAGTTCAGGCACGAGGTAACCAATTTTAACTACTACGATGTCTGCTTCTCTTGGTTTCAATCCCAGGTTGAGAAAATCGCTTTCTTCGTGGTAAGGTTTTCTTTTTTTGGTGGTAATCACATGGATAGAACCAACCCGAATAACCACTTCGGTTTCGGCATCTACATCTCCATGAAAAATTGATTCCACAATACCTGTGAGTTTGACTGGCGGAGCAAAGCGGTTATCGACAGCAGCACCTGCCAGGCCTTCAACTTTTGCACCAACACCTGCAGCAACAGCTTTTGCTACCAATTCAGGTGCAGGTATGGATGCATAGATGACTGTTGGACCTGTTGCAGATTTGAATTCAGGTCGATCGAGTAGTTTGGTGAGTGTCCAGGTTACATCTCCAGCTCCTCCGGCAGTGGGATTATCTCCCATGTCACTGATCATGAATGGTTTTTTATCACTTGCCAAGGCCATGTTCAAGCTTTCATTGAGATCGGCAACGGGGGCAACAAATTCAAATTTTGAGCGAACATCCCAAAAGCTGGCAGCGAGACTTTCAGCAGCTTCTCCTACTGCTTTTTGGTCGTCTCCGGTAACCATGACTACAGCATGATTGCGCGGTTCATCGGCCCATGCATAGCCAATCCAAATTGCCGCATCGATGATGCCAGGGCGTTTGGTGATGGGGTCCACTTGTGCATATAGACTTTTACCGGGTTCTATGCGCGTACTTGTTTTTTCGCCGGGAAGTAATATAGGAACGGGTATCCATGCTTTGAATGCAGGTTTACCTTTACCCGATTCGAGACGGTCCACCAGATTTTGGACAGCCCTTTTTTTTGATTCTATGGCATCTTCATGAGGCGCCATTCGGTAACAGGTGATAAGATCTGTATTTTCTGCCAGTCGCTGTGATACGTTACCATGTAAATCCATTGACGTCGATATCAATGTTTCTGTACCTACAACTTTGCGCACACGTATGATAAAATCACCTTCCGGATCGTCCATGCCAACTACACTCATTGCGCCATGGATATCAAAAAAGAGTCCATCATAAGGAAGGTTTGCTTTCAGCCTTTCCAGTGTTTGGTTAACGAGAGACTCGTAGGCCTCTCGGGTAACAGTACCACCCGGTAGTGCATGCGCCTGCAATGTGGGAAACCAGTTTGCACTTTTGCGCAAAGTGGAGTCTGCTGATAAAAAAGGGTATGCTTTATAAATATTGCTATCAACTCTGGCTTTGAAAGCCGGTTCATGCGTTAGCGCAGGCGAGAAGGTGCTCGATTCAATTGCCAGACCTGCAATGGCGATTCGGGGTAGTGCTTTATCTGTTTTATTAGAAGTACAAGAGGCAGCAAGCATTAGCAGACAGAAAGCAAAAACGGAGTATTTTTTCATGATAGAAAGTTCGAGACAGGTTTAAAATATTTATCGCAGTGAATAGAGTTTGTCAATTGATTTACAGCAAATACAAAGAAACAGAAAAGCTGTCTCTTACTAAATCAATATGGCAAGAGAGCCAACAATTTATCACTAAAACGACCGAATAGGTCGAACATTGAAAGTTGTACTCTTGTCATTGGCGGTTTGAAAACCATTGTCAAATATTTGGGAACAAGCGTTGTATTTCCCTGTTTCCGTAGAACTCCAATAGCAAAATTCCTTAAAACCTCCAATTGCCTTTTTTTGTAAAAACAACTTATTCAATTCGTCTTTGCTGGGTAAGTACCAATCATCGTATCCACCTTGAACTAAATTGCTACACAGTTTAGCTGCAGTTTCAACAGCAATGCATCCTGATGCAATATCTATGGTATTTTGATTGCCTGAGCCCAAGGTAGAACGACCAGCAATGAATTTCTCGGAACATCCCCATACTGCCACACCTGGAAGATCTTCAACTGCAGCAATAATTCCATGTTGTACATTAGGATCATAACCCGGATCTGAAGGGGTTAAAAGGTAAGCCACTTTACCTCCTTTGTAATTCATTCCAATTGTTAAGGTTGGTGCTGCTTCAACATCTTTATTGTTTTTTTCTGAAATACCAACCGTTGTTATTTCATCTGCCGGGATTTCTCTCACGTAAATATTTCTATAGAATGCCATTGTACGGTGTGCTTGTAGTTCGATTTGTTCTTTATCGAATATCGGCAGGTTACGGTCCCAATAATTTTCAAAGGTCAGGTTGTCTGTCACCAGTAACCCATTTAAATAAACAGTTACTTTATCGCCTTTCATGATGATGTGAAAATTATTCCATTCCCCTATTTTGTTGTCTGCATACACCAAAGGCATACTCTTGCCCTTCAGGTTGTTGTATAATCCTCCTGATCCAACTTGTGCACCAACTTCTCTTCTGCTGGAGTCCCATATTTGAACCTGGGGACTACCTCTTAAATAAATACCGGCATCTCCTTTTTCAGTTATTTTCCAATCTACATACAATTCAAAATTTCCGTATTTATTTTCTGTTACTATGTTATCACCATGACCCTCATAAGCCAGTAATCCATTTTTTGCATGCCAGTCTTTTTTCATTTCTTCGTTGGCAATCAGTTCAGCAGCCTTTAGTTCATTGGCAGACATTTTGTTTCTTTCAATAGGATTGGCAACCAATCCTTTCCAACCGCTTAAATCTTTGCCGTTGAATAAATTCACAAACCCATTATCATTGGGAGATCCAATCAAATAGGTTGTCAGTTTATTTACGAGTACTGCATTTCCTTTTATAAGCGGTAAGGCCTTGGCTAATATATTCCTCACTTCTGGTCCTCTGGTGTTTTTATCGGTCAATGCTAAACGAGCAACCAATAAAGCAGCATCTTTTTTTACAACTTCATCATTCAAAGATTTACTGATAAACATAAAACTTGTGAACCCTGGAATGGAAGATGCTTCCTTTAATATATTTGTTTTTTCACCTGCGGTTTTTGCTTTTCCCATTTGGTCTTCTAAAAGAAGCAAGCGCTGTGCATTTGTTTTTTGGGCGTTTATGTTCAGTGAAAAAGCTAAAATTGGAATGATTAAAAAGAGCAGCTTATTTTTCATATAGATAAATATTATACCAAAAGTTACAATAATTAAATGAATATCCTATGTAATAAATTGATATGCTATAATTGGGTGCAAAAACATCCAACGGTTACTTATAATCCTTGTTTCCCAGCAAGTGTTATGGACATCTTTTATCCTTTGTGTTGATTTTATCTGGCATTCAATATAGTACAATCATATTTCCAGATTGTTTTCAAATTCAATAATTTTACTCCAATCATAAAAATTGAACCAATGAAGTATCTCTTGTTTAGTGCTTTTCTAGGTGGTACAGGTAAATATAAAGGCATTGAAGGTGAAGTGACCACCACCAGAAATGATGATGGCACATATGTAAATGTGCTTGATGTGAAGCTGGAGAATTAATTATTGCTTATGAAAGATATGTTGGAACTGATATATTGGGACAATACCATCCGCAGTTACCTGATTTCATTGGCTTTCATAGTTGTTGGATTTTGTGTATTGCACCTGGTTAAAAACTACCTGCTGCAAAGGCTTAGGCTTATTGCAAGTAAAACAGAATCAAACCTGGACGATATCGCATTGCAGGTACTTGAAAAGTTCGGTATACCTATTCTGCGTATTTTGGTTATTTATTGGGCTCTCGAATTGTTGAGCCTGAACAGCAACATTGAGAAGTGGCTGAAAATTGCATACGGGATTGTTACCTTGTATTTCCTGATTTCATTTTTTCTGACGCTGGCAAGAAAAGTACTGGAAGCACAGGTGCTTAAACTCGAGAATGGTGAAACCAAACTGAAGCAGATTGGAGGCATCATGATCGTTTTGAAGATCCTGGTTTGGTCTGCCGGACTGCTGATGTTCTTCTCAAACCTCGGTTACAATGTTACCACTGTTCTTACTGGTTTGGGTATTGGTGGTATTGCTATCGCACTGGCGGCGCAAAATATACTGGGTGATCTTTTCAACTATTTTGTCATCTTCTTTGACAGACCTTTTGAGGTTGGCGATTTTATAACGGTGGATGATAAAAAGGGGACAGTAGAGAATATTGGAATTAAAACAACAAGAATCAGAAGTATTACAGGTGAACAATTAATCATCGCCAACAGCAACCTGACCGGTTCAAGAATTCACAATTTCAAGCGACTGGAAAGCAGGCGGGTAGTTTTCAATATCGGAGTGGTATATGGTTTACCACTCGATAAACTGAAAATGATTCCAGAGATGATCAGATCAATTGTTCAAAAATCTGAATTGGTTCGATTCGATCGTGTTCACTTTGCCAGCTATGGTAATTTCAGTCTTAATTATGAAGTGGTCTTTTTTGTAGATACACCGGAGTATAATACTTACATGGATATTGTTCAGCAAATCAACTTTGATATCTATGAGCAGTTTGCTGCAGCAAAGATTGATTTTGCTTCACCTACACCAACGTTGATCATCGACAGAAAAGATCAGGTTGGTCAATAATACAGGTCGCTCATTATTTTCCTACACCAGATTCACTGATTGCAATACCTACCATGGAATCTGCTGTGCCGTAATAGAGGAACCATTTGTTCCTGAAGCGAATCAAACCTTCAGCAAAGGTTGTTCCTGCTTTATACTGACCAGTGATTTCGTGTGGTAAATCAGGTTTCATGAAGGGTTGATCCAATCTCCTGATAAATTTAGCCGGATCATTTTTGTCAAACAGTGCTTGTCCGCTGGCATACATGCCTTTTGGCAATTTTGGATCAGCCAGCTCAGATTCAATGTTTCTTCCATTGTAGATCAGCAGGATGCCTTCAGCTGTGAATATGGCAGGCGGACCGCATTCCACCAGGTGGCTGTCGAATTTGTAGGGTCTGGTTTCCATTACTTTGATCAATTCTCCTTTTGCATCTACCATCGGATACCAGTCTTTGCCATTTTCAGACCAAGCTAGGTTAACAAAGGTTTCACCCCAATACATCCAGTATTTGCCGTTGATTCTCGGAGCGATGATTTTGCCGTTCACCATTTTGGTGATTATAGAACCCGACTTACTCCATCCCTCATTGAATTTGCCGTTATAGGCTTTCAGGAACACCGGTCCTTGTTTTTCCCAATGGTGCAGGTCTTTGGAAACGGCTGATGAAAGTCGGGCTACTTTGTTGTTCCAACTTGTATACACCATCAGGTAATTACCTTCTTCGGTTTCAACCACGCGCGGATCTTCGCAACCTCCCGGATAATCCCATTGTTTCATTGAAGAATTGTCTGGGAAGAGCACAGGTTTGGGATAGCGGGTGAAATTTATGCCATCAGTACTCACAGCCAATCCAATGCGGGAAGTCCGGTGACCCAATTTGGCATCCTTGTTGTCTTCAGCCCGAAACAGCAGGTAAACACTATCGCCTTTCACAATGGCTGCAGGATTGAATACATCCGCCTTTTGCCAGCGAACTTCCTTTTGCTGCACCGGACAAAAGAACGTGTAGGA
>JBILSG010000167.1:0-5657 GCA_044372235.1 Chitinophagaceae bacterium | reverse complement strand
CTGAAGACTGTAAAGTCAGTTGGTATCAGACCCCTTCAGACGGAAGCTGAGGACAAACTCCGGTGGAACTGGAATACACCCATTGCCACTGGCAAAGCGAATCCCAAAAACCTGTATACCGGAGCGCAGTACCTTTACCGCTCACAGGATCAGGGCAGGAACTGGGCACGTATTTCACCGGATCTGACCACAAATGACAAGAAGAAACAGGAGCAGGAAAAAAGCGGTGGTCTCAGTGCCGACAACACATCCGCAGAAAACCATACCACAATCTTCACCATCGCAGAATCCCCGCTCGACGAGCAGATGGTATGGGTGGGAACAGATGATGGCAACCTGCAGGTTACAAGAGACGGAGGAAAAACCTGGACCAACACTTCAATGAATCTCCCGGGTGATATTCCCAAACAAACATGGGTTAGCAGCATCCATCCTTCAAGATTCAGCAAGGAAGTTGTTTATGCCAGTTTTGAGAACCACATGTATGGAGACCATAAAACCTATGCAGCCAAATCTACTGATGGCGGAAAAACATGGATGTCTTTTAAAAGTCCCGAATTCACTGGTTTTGCCCACAAAATCATTGAAGACCACGTAAATAGTGACCTGCTTTTCCTTGGTACGGAAATGGGTTTGTTTGCCAGCCTCAATGCCGGTAAAGACTGGTTCAGGATGAAAAACAACATACCCTGGTATGCACTTGTAAGGGATATTAAAATTCATCCAACCACCAATGACTTGATTGTTGCTACCCATGGACGTGGTATTCTCATTGTAGACGACATAGCTGCTATGCGGAACCTTACGGCTTCCATCCGTGAAAAAGACTTTCACCTGTTCGAAACAGGAGATATTACTCTTTCTACCGGCAATTTCGGTGATGGTGGCTTTCCAAGTACCGGTGGCTGGGTAGCACCTAACGCACCATCGCTTAAACCATTTCAGTATTACCTCAAAGAGCGGCTCAATACCGGAACCATCAAACTCGAAATTTACGATAACGAGGGAAAACTTGTGCAAACGGTTCCAGGCACAAACAGAAAAGGAATCAACCGCGTTACCTGGTCTCAGCGTATGATGCCACCCAAAACTGCTGTTGGAGGCACTAAACCAGACAATGCAAATGCCTTTGCGCCTCAGGTTCTACCCGGCAATTATACGCTTAAAGTAAAGGCAGGTAAGGAAGAATACAGCCAGCCATTCAAGCTTGTTCACGATCCTGTATCAGGCATTACTGTTGAGGAGCGCAAGGCACAGTTTGCAGCAGCTATGCAACTGTATAACATGCATTTGAAACTGGCCTCTGTTGTTGCAGGAATTTCAGCAAAGCAGAAAATGTATAAGGATACGGTCAACACACTGAAGCAAAAGAAAGCACAGCAATGGGGAAAGGACTATCTCAATGCCCTTGAAACACTGCGTGCAGATCTGCTGCCAACCAAACAAACCTCAATTTTTGCAGATGAAACAAGGTTGAGAGAAGAGATCACGCAGGTTTATCAGGCCATCTGTTTCAACGAAGCTGCACCAAGCAACCTTCAGATAGCCAGTATCAACAGCCTTTCCAAAAAGGTAGATGATGCTGAAAAGAAAGCCTCAGATATTAATGTGCAATATGAGGAAAAACTCAAGGCCATGCTGAAAGTAAAAAAATAGCATCCCGTTAAACACCTAATAAAATAAGGGGCCGCTTTCAGCGGCCCCTTATTTTATTCCTCTTCAGTCTGTATGCGTTTAAGCCGCAGACTCTTAACAGGAGCTACAACAAGCGGGAATTTCTCCACCGTCACATTGCTGGCATCCAGCCCGAATCCTTTCTCTTCAGAGAGTGATATCTCTTTGAGCCAGAAGTAAAGTTTCATCACTACCCTTTCCCAGAAAGGCAGTTCATTATCCTGACTCAGGAATTTCTCCATAACTATGAATTCGAAGTCACCTGCAATGTTGTTGCGCTGCAAACTCTCATAACGGGATGTGATGTTCACTTCCTTATTGGATACCATATCCTCTACCACTTTACGGAACATCAGGTTTATCTTGGGCTGCACCCTGAATCCAAGTCTGAATTCAACACGAATAACCTCATTGGGTATAATAGTCTGTACTTCATATTCACAGGTATACGGTTCATCAAGGGTATCCACATGCACAAACCAGTATATATCAGCACGTTTAGGTTTCTTGTTTAAAATCGAGTGGATGATCTTGTATTCAATCTCTTTGGGGTTATTGGCACTGCTCAGGTAAACAAGGTGTGTGGCATACTTGTTGATAGACTGATCATTGCTCAGCTCCTGTAACACAGGAAGGTAGTTTTCCAGTCTCGCAAATTCAACGTACCTGTTTTTGATTTTACGGGATTTGAACCAAACGTACATGACAAGTACAAATACCCCACCTAATACAAAAGTTGCAAAACCACCATGAGGGAATTTTTCAAGATTGGCAATCAGGAAACTGAATTCAATGATAAAATAAACAATCAAATAAAGATAAATCCAAACCTGATTGACTCTTTTAAGCACAAGGTAATTGGCAAAAAGAATAGAAGTTGCAAACATGCATAAGGTAATTGCCAAACCATACGCAGCCTCCATGTTACTTGATGACCTGAAATACAATACGATACAGCAACAGCCGATAAAAAGCAATGAGTTGATTGCTGGGATGAATAACTGTCCACGCTCTTCAGTTGGATAGCTGATTCGAAACTTAGGCCAAAGGTTTAAACGCATCGCAACACTCACCAAAGTAAATGATCCACTAATCATAGCCTGACTCGCCACAATTGCTGCCGCAGTTGCAATTATGATTCCAATCAAAAGAAAAGAATCGGGCATCATGGCATAGAAAGGATTTTCCAGCAATAAAGCATCCGGATTAGCTGCGCTAAAAGCATCATCTTTCAACAAAGTTGAATTCGCAAATGTTTGCCCTTTCAGACCTAACAGATAAGCACCTTGTCCAAGATAATTTAATATTAAGGAAAGCTTAACCCAGATCCATGTGATCCGGATATTTTGCTTTCCGCAATGTCCAAGGTCAGAATACAAGGCTTCGGCACCTGTTGTGCATAGAAAAACTGCACCAAGCAACCAGAAACCATTAGGATAGTTTACAAGTAAATTGATAGCATAAGAAGGATTAAAAGCCTTGAGTACACTCCAGTTATCAAACATGTTAATTAAACCAAGTACTGCTAACATGCCGAACCAGATGAACATGATTGGGCCGAATAATTTACCAATCGAAGCAGTTCCAAACTGTTGCATGAAGAAAAGAACAGCCAATATTCCCAGTACAATATAAACAATCTGCATTTCGGCAATTGTTGAAAGACTTGGAAGCTGTTTGAGACCTTCAACTGCAGAAGTTACTGAAATCGGAGGTGTTATAATGCCTTCAGATAACAAGGCTGCTCCTCCAATCATTGCTGGAATAACAAGCCATTTACGCCTTCTCCTTACCAGGGTATAGAGCGAGAAAATACCACCCTCACCTCTGTTGTCTGCCTGAAGTGTAAGTATAACATACTTAACTGTAGTCTGCAAGGTGAGTGTCCAGATGATACAGGAAATTCCTCCCAGGATAAGCTCCTCACTGATGACACGACCATTGATAATGGCACTGAAAACGTAGAGCGGTGAAGTTCCAATGTCTCCGTAAATGATTCCCAAGGCGATCAGTAACCCCGCACCGGTTACCTTATTCAGATGTTTACCCACTTTAAAGAAATATTAAATTACCAAACGGCCGGACAAAGGTATAGGGAATATTTGTTTGTTTTAACAAAGGTTCACCTAATTTTATATGGAAACCCAAAGCTCATGAAAAAGTGTATCACCCTAATCATTGCCCTTCTTGCCATAACCCTGACGAAGGCCCAAAAAATTGATTACTCAATGGTCGACAAAGACGACTATAGGGAGATGAACTTTGAAATCATCGGAAAACTGGGTAATAATATTGCAGTCTATAAAAACCACAAGTCGAGACACGACATCTCCGTTTACGATAATGACATGCAACTCAAAAACAGGGTTCCACTCGACTTTCTACCCGATCGTGTGATGAATGTTGACTTCATTGCCTACCCAGACTTTGCCTATATGATATACCAATACCAGAAACGCAACATTGTGCATTGCGCTATGGTCAGGATCAATGCTGAAGGCAAGGTAATGTCTGACCCGGTTGACCTCGATACTTCGCAGACATCAGGTGCTGGAGAAAACAAAATTTATTCCCTGATACACAGCGATGACAAGAAAAAAATAATGCTTTTCAAAATCAGGAGACAAAACGACAAATCATATCTTATCACCACAATGCTTTTCAATAACCAGATTGCATTGTTGAAGAAAAGTAGCTTCGGAATTCAGGTAAATGATCGGGAAGGTGTATTTACAGATTTTTTAGTTGACAATGATGGTGATTTTGTATTTGGAAAATGTACACGTACCGGAAGTAAGGAGTTTATCAGTAAAATAGACCTGGTTTACAAAGCTGCTGACAAGGATTCAATAAAGGTGGTGCCGATTACCCTGAAAGACAAAACACTTGATGAAGTAAAACTGAAATTCGACAACTATAACAAAAAGGTTCTCATGACCTCATTTTTTTATAAACAGAAGCGAGGAAACATAGAAGGACTTTACTCAATAGTGTGGGATAAAAAAAATCAATCGCTTGCATCACAAACTGAATTTGCTTTCAGTGACAGCATCAGAATGGATGCGAGAGCAGAGGCAGGTAATTTAAAAACTGCTTTCAATGACCATTTTATAAGACATGTGATTCCCACACAAGACGGAGGATTTGCAGTTGTATCTGAACTGTACTATTCGTCGTCAAGAAATAATGCCTGGAACCGATACGATTACCTCTACGGTTTCGGGAATCCTTTTTATTCTCCTTTCGACATGTGGTACTATTCACCCATGAACCGCTTTTATGGCTATAACGCATATGATCCGTTTAACAGATTCGGGCAACAAAATTATGTGCGCTTCATATCAGAGAACATCATGGTATTTTTCTTCAATGCAGATGGCAAACTGAGGTGGAGCAATGCAATCAGAAAAAGCCAGTACGACGACCAGTCTGACTCATTTATTTCTTATCAGCTTTTCAATACCGGAAACGAAATCAGATTCCTGTTCAATCAGAAAGAAAAACGGGAGCTGTTGCTTAACTCAGCTACAATTGATTCCGAAGGAAGAATCAAAAGGCAGCCTACACTTAAAAATCTTAACAGGGAATACGATTTCATGCCCAAATTTGGAAAGCAGGTTGGATTGAGACAAATCATCATGCCGTGCATGTATAAAAACTATATTTGCTTCGCAAAAATTGAATTTTAATACAATACCTTGATCTCAATATTCAGGAATAATACGCCACTGGCCATTGGTCTGCTGTTACTGTTAGCCATAGTACCAGAAATTAATCCGCACCCCTCAGCATCAATGCTAATCAATTCACAGCATACGATTGTCTGGAATTGGGTGTCTGCTTTTTCTGAATGGATAAATTTCAACACTTCATTTTTAGGTGTGCTGATCCGGGTTTCCGTGACGTTAATTGCTGCACTATTCATAAACAAGATTGTTACAGACAATAAACTAATGGAACAGCCAGGCTACCTGCCTGCGATG
>JBILSG010000166.1:0-5666 GCA_044372235.1 Chitinophagaceae bacterium | reverse complement strand
GGTTTCTTTGTTCCAGGTGATGCCAGAGCCCTAACTCTTGCCAGCATCAGCAACAGTCCTTTTTTGATTGCCACCGAAAACCGGAAACCACTCCGTATGTTCCGCCTACCGGTTGAAAAGACCATCATGGTTGCCTTGGTTCCCGGAGAAACGTATGCACTGCAGAAACATGCAGACAACCATATGGAAAAAATTGAATTCAGTACCGGTAGTTCATTTCTTTCACAGCGCAGCAATAACTGGTTTTTCAGTACTCAGCTGAAGGAAATTGCTTTCTATGATGCAAAAGGTAAAAAGACAAGGACTATAAACCCACAGCAAAATCACTAACATTCATGAGAAAGATTTTTCAATTGGCCCTGATTATTGCTACAATCCTTTACAGCAGTTGCCAGACTAAAACACAAAAGGCAGCTCCCAATGAGGTTCCGCATGTTCTCGTAAAAAAGTTAACAGACATCATTGTTGTTGATATTTTCACACCCCCTGTTGCCAGCAGAATCTATGCCAACTGTACACTTGCCATGTATGAGGCCATGAGGAATAAAGAGAAAGGATATCCGTCAGTAACTGAAAAACTCAATGGTTTTGATCCGATGCCAACTCCGTTAAATGGAAAAACTTACGATTTTATCATTGCTGGTATACAGGCATTCTGTGAAACTGCCAAGAAAGTTACGTTTTCAGCAGATGAGATTAAACAGTTTCAGGATTCCATGTTAACTGTTTATAAGCAGGATCTGAGTGAAGAGGTTTATGTGAATTCAATCAGATTCGGCCAACAGGTAGCAGATGTTATGGGTAAAAGTCTTGCTACTGATAAGTATAAGGAAACAAGGGGGATGGATCGTTTTGAAGTTCAAACAGATGATAGAAAGAGATGGGTTCCAACATCACCAGATTATGGGGATGCATTGGAGCCTCATTGGTTAAAAATGAAAACCCTTGCCCTGAAATCTCCAGATGAAGTAAGGGCAGCTCCCTTTGCAGATTACAATGAAGATACCTCTTCAGCTTATTACAAAGAATTGAAAGAAGTTTATGATATTTCAAAAAACCTCAGCGAAGAACAAATTGATATTGCGATTTTCTGGGATGATAATCCATTTGTCTCACGGCACAAAGGTCATGTGATGTTTCAGGATAAGAAAATGACTCCAGGGGGCCATTGGATGGCAATTACGCGAAAAGCATGCAGGGATAAGGGATTTGATATGCTGGCATCAGCAAAGGCATATACTTATACTGCAATAGGGTTATACGATGCATTTATTTCATGCTGGTATGAAAAATACAGATCTGTTCGCATTAGACCACAAACGGCCATTCAACGCCTAATCGAGGAGCAATGGTTTTCTTATATACAGACACCTCCGTTTCCCGAATATACATCCGGCCATAGCACAGTTTCAGCTTCAGCAGCAGAAATGCTAACACATATCTTTGGGGATAACCATGCTTTTACTGATTCTTCTGAGTTGGAATATAACCTTCCGGTAAGGTCTTTCAGTTCTTTCAGACAGGCAGCGCTGGAGGCTTCAGTCAGCAGGGTTTATGGTGGTATCCATTACCGGTCTGGATGTGAAAATGGAAATTTACAAGGCAGACAGGTGGCAGCTTTGGCAATTGAAAGACTTGAAAAATAGGTTAATGGCTGCAATTATCGGTATGACATTCCCCGTCTTTCCTGCAATCGCGGTAGTTTAAATAATGTGCAGTTACAATTAAAATGACAGCTGGTATTAAAAACCAGATTTGTTGTGTATGAAGGATCTGTTTGAGAACCAATAAAGCCATGCCTCCTGCAAATACGATGACAGGTATTTTATTGTGATGGTGTTTTTTAAATCCATGCCTCAGTGAATAAATACCAATAAATAATGCAATAAGTATCATTATCAGTTCAAACCAGATGTTGTTGATGATGTTGACACCCAAAATTGGCAGACTGGTCAAAACAAGCGGAAGCAATGCACAGTGAATGGCACAGGCAACTGAGGCAGCGATTCCAAGGGCGTCGTAATTGATTTTAAACATAGTCAGCCAACAAATTTACAACTTTTGCAACAAAGTTGCATTCTTGATTTAACTAAAAATAGAACGACCTGCGTATTTTTGCATTAAATAATGATTATGGGTAAAAAATCTCTGCAGTATCTGGTATTTTTCGCGATTCTGGTTGGTGGTTTTTATATTGCCATGGTTAAGCTAACAGATTTTGAAGAGGTTAAACTGCCTGTTCTCAATACGGTCCAGCCTTTTAAGTTTACCCGTCAAGACAGCATGCAGGTAACGCAAAAAGATATAGCCGGAAGGGTTTATGTGGCTGAATATTTTTTTACAACCTGTAAAGGGATCTGTCCGAAAATGAATAAGAACATGAAGGCGATTTATGATCAGTTCAAAACAGACTCCAGCTTTATGATTCTTTCACATACCGTGAATCCTGAAACTGATTCGCTTCCTATTTTAAGGCATTATGCAGATTCACTGGGTGCACAGGTTGAAAACTGGTGGTTTGTAACAGGTAGCAAATCAGATTTATATAAATCGGCACGGGAAAGTTACTTGCTGGATGATCCCCAAAACAGTACTAAGAACATAGATGAACAGTTTCTACATACACAGTTTTTCGCGCTGGTAGACAGGCAAGGCCGAGTTAGGGGAATTTATGACGGAATCAAGAAGGAAGAAGTTTCTGAATTGATTGAAGACATACAAAAACTGATCAGAGAATAATGATCAACAAGAGCACAGAGATATTAAAAAACAGCGGATTAAGTGTCACTGCAGGCAGGAAGTCTATTTTGGATATGTTCATTGCATCCGGTAATGCACTGGCTCATCAGGATATTGAGTCTGGCTGTTCAGAGCAATTTGACAGGGTAACTATTTACCGTACCCTTCAAACATTTCTTGACAAGGGAATCATTCACAGTATACCGGCTACCGACAGCATCATCCGATATGCCCTTTGCAACGAAACCTGCACAACAACCGGTCATCATCATGATAACCATATTCATTTCAAGTGTGAACTATGCAGCAAAACCTTGTGTCTGGATGAGGTTTCCATTCCGTTAGTCAAATTACCTGATGGGTACATGATGCATGAAATCAATATGGTTGTAACAGGTATTTGTAAGTCCTGCAGATAAAAAAAAGTCCCGGTGTAAAAACACCGGGGCATTCGTTAAGGCTCTGATTAGTAGCACCACAAAGATAAGTTGCCCTATATCAAATGATTTAAACAGGGTATACCCTAATAGTGGTATATCAGCCTTTATCCAGTTCGTTTTTGACAAAAATCATCAAATCATTGATTGTTGCGGGTGAAAAATCAAATGGAATTCCAGCAGCTTTGTACAATTCCGGCAGTGTTTTAGTTCCACCCAGGCTTAAGGCATATTTATAATTTTCCAGCGCTGCCTGGGGATTTTCACGGTATTGTTTCCACATGCCAATTGCACCTAGTTGTGCAATACCGTATTCAATGTAATAAAACGGTACTTCAAAAAGGTGCAGTTGTCTTTGCCAGTTGTAACCGCGGAAGTTTTCTAGTCCATCGAAATTGATTACAGAAGAAGAGAATTCATTCAGGATAGCCAGCCAGTTTTCTTTTCTTTCATCAAGTGTGTGTCCGGGGTTTTGATAGATCCAGTGTTGAAATTTATCAATGGTTGCAATCCATGGGAATATCGTGATAACCCGCTCCAGCTGATGCCGCTTTGCACGTTTCATCTCTTCTTCATTATCGAAAAAGACATCCCAGTGATCCATCGTAAACAATTCCATAGACATGCTTGCAACCTCGGCCATTTCAGTTGGATATTCCTTGAAACTTGTCAGTTCCAGGGGATGTGCCAGAAATGAATGAATGGCATGGCCGGCTTCATGAACCATAGTAGTTAGGTCAGACATCTGTGATGCCGCATTCATGAAAATGAATGGTGCTCCACTCTCTGCCAGTGGCATATTATATCCCCCGGGAGCCTTGCCCATCCTGCTGTCCAGGTCAAGGTGATTCAGCTCCTGCATTTTTTGAAGGCAGTCGCCAAAGAATGGATCTAGTTTATTGAGGCAGCTTATTGTTTTATTGAGCAAATCCTTACCATCGGTAAAGGGTCTGAGGGGTGCTATGCCTGCCGGTTCGGCTTCAGTATCCCACGGTCGAAGTGTGTCGATACCGAGTTTATACTGCTGATGTCTGTTTATGTCATCAACAAGTGGCATTACATGCAGACTTACAGCCTCATGAAACTGAAAACAGGAGGCTGGTGTGTAGTCAAAACGACCCATTTCTGCAAACTTGTAATCGCGGTAGTTGCTGAAACCAGCATTGCGGCTTACCTGATCTCTTTTGGCAATTAAATTGCTGAATAGCTCATTGAGTGTTTCCTTGTCCTCAAGCCTGCGTTCGGCAATCTTCCTATAAACAGTTTCCCTGATTGACCTGTCTTCACTTTCCAGAAACTTTGCTGCCTGTTGCAGTGTGAATTCTTTTCCATCCTGCTCAATGGTCATTTTACCCGCTACTGAACCATATTGCTGCTGCAAAACGCTCATTTCAGCCTGAATGGGTATATTTTCTTCCCTGAAAAGGTCGATTGATTTTTTTACAGACCTCAGATAGGTGAAATATTTATCCTGGTCCAGTTCCTGGGTATATGGACAATCAACCAGTTTGCGGTTCAGCAGATCAGCATAAGGCTGAATTTTTGGCTGGATTTCCATAAAAAAGAAGTTAAATGCTTCTTCCAGTTCTTTGTTGGTGGTATCACAGGTCATCCTCACCTGACGCCAGCAGGCATCTTCACTGATGAAGGCCTCCAGTTCACTCATGTCTTGGAGCCACTGTTCGAGATCGGACTTATTTTCAATTTTTCGCTCACTCAGGCGAATAAAATAAGGAGAGATTGTTTCCCAGTTTGTCAGATTAAAATCAACAGGTAAAAAGCTGTGTTTCAGCTTTTCGATATTCGCGGTATAATTCATTCAGGTTTTTTTCAATAATCAATACTAAGCCTCTGAATCTTCATTGTTTTCAGGTACTTCAGTCAGTTTTAATTCGATCTGGTGTTTTTTAATCACCCCAAACCAGCGAACCATTTTTTTCATGTCGCTGCTGTAAACCCTGTCGAAATCCATATTCGGATAAACCTGCTCAAAATATGCTTTTACAGCTTTATTGTCTTTTTCAGCAGGTAATGCTGCTTCAGCTGTATCCATTACTTTAAAGATATCAATCAGGTTTACATTTTCTTCTGTGGTGTAAACTTCGATTGTTTCGAGATGAGAAAACTGATGCAATCTGCTGGAAACAAACTTGGTGGTATTGTCTTCCAGAGAACGTACTATCGCCCCGTCTGTTTTGCTGCTAACCAATTCAAATAGTCCTGAAAATCCTGTAACTGAAATGAGTTTGTTGTATTCCATGTCCACATTTTATTGCCTGCAAGTTACAACCAAAAAGGCTAATTGTTTTCAGCAAGGATGTTGCTGATGCGTTTTTCAATCGTTGGACCATCGCTGTATCCTCTTGCTATCATGTATAGTTTTGATTCTTCCAGTTGCAGGAAAACGCAGGGAAAACCGGAGACTCCCAGTTGTTTTACCAAACTAAAGTCATAATGAGCCTTTTCAGTATAGGCTGGGTCTGCAAGTTT
>JBILSG010000165.1:0-5674 GCA_044372235.1 Chitinophagaceae bacterium | reverse complement strand
GATATAGTTAGCGCCAATTTTTTTACAAAAGTTAACAGTCAGTCCTTCAAATACTGCTGCAGAAACTTTAGCCTCTGAATGAAAAATGTCTTCAATCCAAATCTGCCGTTGTTCTGAGCTAAACATGGGTTTTTTAGTTGCATTAATGCCAATGGCAACTATAATCTGATCAAAAAGAGGCAATGCGCGCCTGATTATATCAACATGTCCCAGCGTTAAAGGATCAAATGTTCCGGGAAATACACAAATTTTTTGCATGTTGGAGGTTTAGGCATTGGCTTCTCGCCTGCCTGATAATAGATATAAAACTGCCATTCTGACTGCTACCCCATTCTCAACCTGATCAAGGATTATGGATTGGCCACTATCTGCAACATCACTGTCCAGTTCAACTCCTCTGTTGATCGGACCAGGATGCATGATCAAAATTTGCTTTGAAAGACTTTCCAGCAAAGACCTTTTAACCCCGTAAGTTTGATTGTATTCACGCAAAGATGAAAATAAAACCTGATTTTGACGTTCGAGTTGAATTCGCAATACGTTGGCAGCATCGCACCACTCCAGTGCTTCTTTTATGTTATAGGTTACGTTTACACCAAAAGCTTCCTGAATATACCTTGGGATAAGGGTTGGTGGTCCTGCAAGGGTTATTTCTGCTCCCATTTTAGAAAGCAGGTATATATTACTTAATGCAACCCTTGAATGCATGATATCCCCGATAATGGCAATCTTTTTCCCCTTTAATGGTCCCAGCTTTTCAATAATTGAAAGCGCGTCCAACAGTGCCTGCGTAGGATGCTCATTGATGCCATCTCCGGCATTAATGATGGCAGCAGGAATATGTTTGGCAAGAAAATGCGGTGCTCCTGTTGCGCTATGGCGCATAACCACCATATCAACTTTCATTGAAAGGATATTATTTACCGTATCAAGAAGTGTTTCGCCTTTTGAAACGGAAGAACCACTTGCAGAAAAATTGATAGTGTCTGCACTCAATCGTTTCTCAGCCAATTCAAAAGAAATTCTTGTACGGGTTGAATTTTCATAAAAGAGATTGACAACGGTAATATCTCTGAGTGAGGGAACCTTCTTAATAGGACGCTGTAAAACCTCTTTAAATTGCCTGGCAGTATCCAGAATTAACTGTATATCTTCTGGTATAAGATCCCTGATGCCAAGCAGATGTTTTGTTCTAAGCTGCATTCAAAAGCTAAATTAATGTTTTATTCTACAATTGAACATAGGATGTACATATCCATTTAAAAACTATCGTACAAAACCACCTTTTTCTCATCCCCCCAAAAAACCTTCACCTTTTGTGTAACTATTGAGTCGATGGATTTTCCAACATAATCAGGCTGAATAGGAAGTTCTCTACTGAATTTTCTGTCTACCAAAATACATAACTCTACTTTTTGGGCTCTTCCGTTGTCTAGCAGCGCATCCATTGCTGCGCGTATTGTTCGTCCGGTATACAACACATCATCAATCAGAATTACCTTTTTATTTTCAATCGAAAACGGCAAATCAGTGACATTGGGTATGTGAATCTGCCCCCTGAAATCATCTCTGTAAAAAGTTATGTCGAGTTTACCATACTGGAGATTGAGCTCCGGATGGACTTCAAGCATGTATTGTGTGATATAATCGCTAACAGGAACCCCCCGTGGCTGTATACCAATGATACAGGTATCTGTAAATGGATAGTGATTTTCAATGAGTTCATGAGATAAGCGCTTAAGTGTTAGCTTTAGCTGCTGTTCATCCATGATTGTATTGATACCTTGCATAAAATCAAGTTAAAAGCGATTCTTTTATTAATCTGGCTGCATAAAAGGATAACGGTAATCAGTTGGGGGATCAAAGGTTTCCTTTATTGTTCTGACACTCAGCCACCTGTATAAATTAATTGAAAACCCTGCCTTGTCATTCGTTCCGGAAGCTCTTGCACCCCCGAAAGGTTGTTGGCCTACAACTGCTCCGGTTGGTTTGTCATTGATATAAAAATTTCCGGCTGCATTTTTCAAAACAGATGTGGCTTCATCAATTGCTTCCCTGTCCTGTGAAATTATGGCACCGGTTAATGCGTATGGAGAAGTCTCATCAAGTATTTGCAAAGTTTCTGAATACTTTTTTTCGGGGTATACATACATGGTCAGAACCGGACCGAAAATCTCCTCACACATGGTCACATACTTGGGATCAGTTGTTTCAATAACTGTTGGTTCGATGAAATAACCTGCAGATTTATCACAATTACCTCCAGCGATAACCTTAGCCTTGGTAGATCGTTTGGCGGAATCGATGTACGATTTAATTTTGGTGAATGACTTTTCGTCAATGACGGCTGTAATAAAATTGGTGAAGTCTTCAACAGTACCCATGCTGAAACTTTTTATTCCTGCGATCAGCTTTTTTCTGACAGCTACTGCAAGATTGGAGGGAATATATGCCCTTGATGCGGCAGAACATTTCTGGCCCTGAAACTCGAAAGCGCCTCTCAGCAAGGCGGTTGCTACAACATCCGGATTGGCTGAAGGATGTACCATTACAAAATCCTTTCCGCCGGTTTCCCCTACTATTCTTGGATAAGACTTGTATTTTCCGATGTTTTCTCCAATTGTCTTCCACATTTGATTAAAAACGCCGGTTGAGCCGGTGAAATGAACGCCTGCAAACTGAGGGTGCTTGAAACATACATCTCCCAGTGTAGGGCCATCAACATAAACAAGGTTAATTACCCCATCAGGAAGTCCAGCTTCTTTGAGAATTCTCATAAACATTTGTGCAGAATAAACCTGAGTATTGGCACATTTCCAAACCACTGTATTCCCACACAATGCTGCTGAGGCGGGAAGATTACCACCAATTGCGGTAAAATTAAATGGAGTGACAGCTAAGATAAAGCCTTCCAATGGTCTGTATTCCAATCGATTGTGGGTTCCAGCTGCACTTATGGGTTGTTGCTTGTAAATTTCACTTAGAAAGTGAACATTAAACCTGAGAAAATCTATAATCTCACATGCGCTGTCAATTTCAGCCTGGTATACAGTTTTGCTCTGTCCGAGCATCGTTGTACCATTCATATAAGGGCGATAACGACCTGCAATCAGGTCTGCTGCCTTTAGAAAAATAGCTGCACGGCTTTCCCATGGCATAGATTCCCAGCTACTCTTTGCCTCTAAAGCAGCCTCGATTGCCATTTTTACATGTTTCGCATCGCCCTTATGAAATTGCCCAAGGATGTGATTATGCTCATGAGGAGGACGAATCTCAGCAGTTTTACCAGTCCTAACTTCTTTATCTCCAATGTACATCGGAATATCTGCCACTTCTGATTTAAGTTCAGCCAATACTGCTTTCAACCTTAATCTTTCTGATGAGCCTGGCACATAAGTCAGTACAGGTTCATTAACGGGCATGGGTAAACTATAATGGCCAATATTCATAGTAAGTAGTTTTATTCTGATTTATTTTCCTGTTCCATCATCAGGTATGCTTTGATAAATCCATCAAGTTCTCCATCCATTACAGGTTGCACATTTCCAACTTCAAAATCTGTTCTGTGATCTTTAATCATTTTATAAGGATGGAAAACATAGCTACGTATCTGACTTCCCCATTCGATTTTTTTCTTTGAGGCATTGTTGGCATTTTTCAATTCCTCTCGCTTCCTAATTTCTTCCTCGTAAAGTTTACTTTTCAGCATCTTAAGGGCTTTCTCCCGGTTTTCACCCTGGGTTCTGGCCTGCTGACACTCCACTATAATGCCGCTTGGAATATGCTTCAAACGCACTGCAGTTTCAACCTTATTTACGTTCTGACCACCCTTACCACCAGAACGGTAGAATTCCCAGTCAAGATCAGCCGGACTAACTTCAATTTCGATTGAATCATCCACCAGGGGATAAACATAAACAGATGCGAAAGAAGTATGTCTTCTTGCATTACTATCAAATGGTGAAATCCTAACCAACCTGTGAACCCCATTTTCAGCCTTTAAAAAACCGTATGCAAATGGTCCATCAAACTGAAGAACAGCTGATTTAATACCAGCTCCATCACCATCCTGCCAGTCTAACTCCGTGACTGTCCAACCTTGCTTATCTCCGTACATCCTGTACATCCTCACAAGCATTTCGGCCCAATCCTGACTCTCGGTACCACCTGCACCGCTGTTTACCTGAAGTACTGCAGGCAATTCATCTTCCGGCTTATTGAGGGTACTTTTAAATTCCGCCTCATCAAGTGATAAAATGGATTTGTCGTATGCTTCCTTAACTTCTACTTCAGTGCATTCACCATCTTTCCAGAAATCAAATAATACTGCGAAATCTTCAACAGCAGCTTCAGTGCCGGTGAAAATATTTAACCAGAACTCATTTAACTTGATGGTTTTGAGAATTTCTGTCGCACGCTTGTTGTCATCCCAGAACCCTGGAGATAATGACTTTTGCTTGTCCTCGTTTATTTTATATCGTCTGTTCTCGACGTCAAAGAAACCTCCTCAAGACGGAAAGACGGTCTCTCATAAGTTTTAGTTGTTCTATTGTCATGCTGCAAATTTATACAAAACGACCGAAATTTCAATCAAATTAGTTAAGAACCAAGCAGTTGAAAATTTGTTATAGTGTTATGACTGAAGCATACAATTTTCTTTTTTCCTGGCAACTATTCCCTGAAAAAGGCATTTACTCAAGCGGGCACAGACCAAAATCGGGCATCTATAAATTATCAAAAGCAGATAAAAACATACTAGTTGTAGAAACGAATTGGGTAACATTGGAGAACCAAGCTTTTTCTTCCATCTATGAAATAATAGCAGATGGAGGAACACAGGTATTCTCAGACACAACAATTGCTTCAAGTGGAAGGGTAATATTTAAAGATAGTCTCAGTATGTGCGTTGCTCTTTCACTTGCTTCAGGAGATGAATTATCCCTTTTGCATGAAATTCAGCCTAACGGATACCTGAAATTAACTGAAGACAGAGTTGACACGGAAGGTATAAGTCACCAAAATATCAGTTATTACCATAAGCAGATGAGTGTACTCCCCTATTCATCATCTGTTTCGGGTGCTGTTATCAGGCCTACAGAAGAAGGCGTTATCAGGCATAAATCACTTACTGCGATGGAGGAACAAACCAACATGCAGTTGAATCAAATCCGTCAGCAGATTGAATTACTGGCATTACAAGCCCAGGAAATCCAACGCAGGAAAGAGCTTTCTGTGTTGATTTACAGTGCAAAGCTAAATTTCACGCCTGTTATCGGTCAAACGTACTTTCTTTATGAGAAAAAGGATGGCACCCATGTGCTTTCACTTGTCAGTCCTACTGAATGGGGGAAATCCGGACCATTTAAAAAAACTATCGCCACTGTCCGACTCCTGGCAGATCATACCTGGATGGAAGTAAATTAAGAAGGAGGTCAATTGACCTCCTTCTTGTTATGATACTTATTCCAGTTTCAGGGTATTATTTTACTTCTTCAAACTCAGCATCCGTTACATTTTCAGCTCCGGGCTGTGCAGTACTTGCTGATGCATCTGGTGTTGGTCCACCTGGCTGACCAGCTCCCTGAGTAGCATTATACATATCCTGGCTTGCTGCCATCCATGCATCATTCAATACTTTAGTTGCCTCTTCTATCGCATTGATATCCTGAAGCTT
>JBILSG010000164.1:0-5751 GCA_044372235.1 Chitinophagaceae bacterium | reverse complement strand
AATTTTTTATTGGCAAGAGTCAATGCATTATCCGCATCAATTTTATTGAAACGGGCATAGTTGACTATTGAAAACATCAGGTCACCCAGTTCTTCTTCAAGCTTTTCATGAATTGTGCCGTTTACTACGTGCCTCGTGCCTTGTGCCTCTCCCCACGTGCCTTGTGCCTCGTGCCCTGCCTTCGGCAGGCAGGCTTGTGCCCTGCCTTCGGCAGGTAAAATTGTGGCCATTACCTCCTCTACCTCCCCCATTTCCTCTTTTACTTTATCCCAAACCTGACCTCCATTTTCCCAGTCAAACCCTACCTGACTGGCTTTTTCCTGTAACCGCATAGCCTGAACCAATGCTGGCAGTGCGCGTGGAACACCACTCAATACTGAAGTTTTACCCTCCTTCAGTTTCAGGTTTTCCCAGTTGCGTTTGACCGTTTCCTCGTCTTCTGCAACCACATCTCCATATATATGAGGATGGCGGTAAATTAGTTTTTCACAAATTCCATTGATAACATCTTCGAAACTGAATTGCTGCTGTTCAGTTCCGATTTTGGTATAGAATAAAACGTGAAGGAGAATATCACCGAGTTCTTCCCTGATGCCCTTCCAGTCTTCATCTGTGATTGCATCCGCCAATTCATGGCATTCTTCTATGGTGAGCTGCCGAAGCGACTGAATAGTCTGTTTCTTATCCCATGGACATTGCTCACGCAATTCATCCATGATTTTTTCCAATCTTTTTATCGGATGTTCAGTCATTTCTTTTTGTATTGTCTGGAAAGGTCGAGCAACTCAATTTGCCTAAAATCTATTTCCTGTCCCTCACTTTGCAGGGCTATGTACCCTTTTTCCAGGAGCTTGCCATCGATTTTCAAAGCTGGATTGTAGCCGTTTGCAACACCACCACCGATCTGAGGTTTTGAATATTGTAAGACAGTATCGCCATTGATTAGGTGAGATACAAGAGAATCTCCTAAAACTATCAACTCTGCATGTACCCATTGATCCCCATAGTACGTTTTTGAACTGGAATTGATGCAATGCCGTGGATCCACCCGACCCCTGAAAACAACGTCTGTTCCGGGTGAGCACATATTTCCTGTTGGACGTGCTAGTCCGTCATCCAATCCCCCAAGCAACTGCATTTCAACAGATATGGGCCAGTCCTGCTCTTTCAGGATTGTTTTGGGGTCTTGTGAATGATACATGATACCGGAATTGATCTTGGTGTATGATGGGGCATCAGCCCGCCAAATCCCGGTAAACCGGTAATCAAAGCGCAGTTTAAAATGAGAGAATGGCTTATTGAAGAATAGATGGCCATACCGATTATTGAATTGGTCATATTGGTCATATCGAACTTTAATCATCCCCTCTTCAACCCTGAAGGTATTGCCGTAATTTTCCCCTACCTCATGGTGAAAGATTTTGACAGTCCAGTTGCTCAGGTCTTTCCCATTAAAAAGGGGAATCCATTTTTCTTTGTTCGGAGGAATCAACGCCAATGCACCCAGGGTGCAGATTAATACGGCAAACAGCTTAATAAACTTGTATTTCATACAACAGGAAGATACATCAGAATGATCTAAAATACTGCATCTCAGGCAGACTTCCCTTTAAATACCCATTTGTATTTTCCGGCTTCCAGCGAAATTCCCCAATAATCAAAAACACCACTACTTCTGTCGCCCGCGGTATTCAATAATGTTTGACCAGTTATACCAAAATATTTGGCGGATTCTATTTTGAAAATATTTTTAACGGTTGCGTAATCAGTTCCAGTTGAACGTGTTGACTCAACCGTTCTGGCAATTACCCAAACCGCATCGTAAGCTGCCAGTGCATAGGCATCAGGCTCCAGTCCGGTTTTGGATTTGATTGCTGCCGATACAACGGATAAATCAGGATGAGCTGTTGCAGGTAGTCCGAAATTAGGTGCAATAAAACCCACTGCCAAAGCAAAAGCAGCAGCCTGTGCATTGGTGATTAGCGCAGGACTCAAAACAATTCCATCGCCACCAAACCACTTTACGCTTAAAAAAACAGGGTCAGAGGCTGCCTGTGCCATAATATCTGCACCCTCGTCAAATGAAGCCAGGTATACGCCTACCTTATCGGAACCATGAGCGGCAATATGTATCTGGAGACGTGCTTTCAGTGCAGTGAGTAAAGCTGTTATATTGGGGGAAGTGGCTGCATATGGCGTTAATGCATCAGTTTGGCCTCCCAATGCCGTGAAAGCTTTACCAACACTTTGCTGCAAACCCTTATTGCCTTCATCATCTCTGGACAGTGTAACAACTACTTTTTTGCCATCTTTTATCATCGAGCCAGCCAGTGCAGGACCTTCTACAACATCACCCGGGCAGAACCTGAAGATACCGTCTTCTCCCACGGCAAGGCTGCTTGCAGTGCTTCCCTGGCTGATGATTATCAGGTTGTTGGCATCCGCAATGGGCTTTACAACCGCCAGTTCAGCACTTGATTGCGGTCCGATGAAATACTTTATTTTTTTGGCCAATCCTGCATTTATGCCATCTTTGGCTAGGGCTGTTTCCAGTTTTGTTTCAAAAGTAGTAGCAGAAAAACTCAGTTTGTTTCCCTTTTGTTGCATGAATGCATTCACGTCTGAAACTGCGAGGTTTATTGCCTCCTGAGAAGTAATACCAAGACTAGACCAGTTGCCAGTGAGCGAAAGTAAGGCGCCAATTTCAACTTTTTCCGGTAGAGAAGTGGAGCTTTTTTGACAACCGGAAATGATGGTTACAAAAATTAATCCAACAAAAATGGAAAACTTTTTCAATTAAAATAAATTTCATGGAAGGTAGAAATAGATTGAGAGATTTCATCTCTTGGATGAAATTCTTTTTAAAATTATTTAATGAAGGTTCGCATTAAAACTTTTGTCATAGGATCCTCTTCATTTAATTTAAATTAGTTTTTAATTTAACACCTTAGAAGTAACCTGAATTAAAATACTATGAAAAACATAACAGAAAAAATTGCCTTTGATCTATTTCGCGAATGGACAAAAAAAGCTGTTAATGATTTCCCTGATTTGAGCTTTACAATAATCGATGAGAGAAAATTAGTCAGAGATTTTAAAACGGCTTTTACAAGCGCCATTCATGCACTCTTAAAAGAGGAAAAAGCCAATAGTCGGTTACTACCTGGTTATGATTATGGATTTATTGTAGGATTTATTGCAGGACATCTAAACTCTTTTTGGGGATTTGAATACATCACCAAACAAACTGATGAATTCAAGCATTATTTGATTAATATTTCACTTCTGGAGTTTCTAAAATCTGATACCATAACTGCCATTAAAATTAATACACTATATGATGACTATTATGAACTACTTACTAATCTCGAACCTCAAGACCCCAAAATATCAGAAAAAATAACACCAAAATGTGATTTACATGAATCAAAATCTATTCAAAAAATCACTGAGAATATGAATCCCATTATCCATTTTGTAAGTGATAGGGTTAAAGAAATGTCTTTGAATCTATCAAAAAAAAATCACAAAGAATATCTGTCAGACTTGAAACCTACTTTAACTTATGATTTTATAAAAGAAGAAATTAAGCGAGAAGAGGATAGAAGAAACTGAGAAAACGAACATTTTAATGCTCAAAAACAAACTGCAAAGTTGAAAGTGTATTGTTACCCCCATTGTTAAGCGGTACTATATCACAGCATCTTATTAAATGTTTGTTATTTCATACATAAATTGTATTTTTGTCTGAAATAACAATCAAAGTGAGCACAAGGAGACAAATCGTTTTTCCTAAGCATCTTAAAATCTTGGAGCAGATGGGTGAAAATATTCGCCTAGCTCGTAAACGTCGAAAACTCACCGCAATCCAAGTAGCAGAGCGGGCAGGTATTGTACGTTCCACACTATACTTGATAGAGAAAGGAAATCCAGGCGTTGCTATGGGAGCATATTTTAATGTGCTTCGTGTGATGAACCTGCAAGACGAATTTTCAAAGCTTGCGGCTGACGATCCCTTTGGTCGAAAGCTCCAAGATCTGGATCTGATTGGATAAATATGACGAGCAAAACTGACATATGGGTTTACGCACACTGGTTGGGGATGACCGATCCCGAGCTCATTGGCGTGCTGACTGTGCAACAGACAAAGACGCGCAAGTCCTTTAGCTTTTCTTATGAAAGGTCGTGGCTTCGTTCATCTGCCCAAATGCTATTAGACCCGGACATTCAATGGTACACAGGTCCACAGCATCCAGGCGAAAAGCAGAATTTTGGAGCATTTTTGGATTCAATGCCTGATACATGGGGGCGAACGCTCATGAAGCGGCGTGCGGCTGCAGACGCGAAAGTGAGTGGGACACCTGCACGTACGCTCTATGATATTGATTTCCTTTTGGGCGTTTTTGATGAGAGCCGAATGGGCGGTCTACGCTTCAAACTTCATCCAGCTGGACCTTTTCTGGACGATAACCAAGATTATCCTATTCCTGTTTGGTCCGACTTACGTGTACTGCAACATGGTGCAGTGCTCATAGAATCAGACGATGAAACTCAGGTTAATGAAGGCTTAGCGTTGCTGCTGGCACCTGGGTCTTCATTGGGGGGTGCCCGTCCGAAAGCAAATGTACTTGATAATAACAGGCATCCCTGGATCGCCAAGTTTCCTTCGCGTAATGATAACAAGGACCAAGCTGCATGGGAATTTTTAGCCTATCGCTTGGCAACTAAGGCAGGCATCCAAATTGCTGAGTCAAAAATGCTTTCATTGTCTGGGCCTCACCACACATTTCTTACTAAGCGCTTTGACCGAGAAGACGGTGCCCGGATCCATTTTGCTTCGGCGATGACCATGACGGGAAACTCAGAAGATACTATCCGTGATCAGCAAGCCTCTTATTTAGATCTGGCCCTGTTTCTGCAAAATCATAGCGCCAATATCAAGGATGACCTCCACCAGCTCTGGCGACGAATAATTTTTACCCTGATGATCTCAAATACCGATGACCATTTGCGCAACCATGGTTTTTTGCTCAACTCCTCCGGATGGCGCCTAGCTCCAGCCTATGATCTCAACCCCAGTATCGAAAAGGATCACCTAGCCTTGAATATTGATTCAGAAAACAACGCCTTAGATTTAGATCTAGCAAGAAGTGTTGGTGAATACTTTCATTTAAATCAAGTCGAACAGGAAGTAATTATTAAGGAGGTGAAAAGCGCCTGTATAAAGTGGCGCGAGGTGGCGGATGAACTATCCATTTCCCGAGCAGACCAAGAGATGATGGCTGCAGCATTTCGTCTTATTGATTAGTATACCATAGGTTGCTAAAACAATCACTGTAGAATGGAATACAATAACTTAAAATAATAATGGTCACTGGATATTATTTCCAACGACCATTATTATTTTCTAAAATATCAGTGCCCAAGACTGGATTCGAACCAGCACGCCGTTTCCAGCGCTACCACCTCAAGGTAGTGCGTCTACCAGTTTCGCCACCTGGGCCCGAGGGATGACAAAATTATATAATTATGGCCACAAGAAAAAATCAGGATTGAATTATTTTATAAGGACGATTCTAAATGTGGTTCCCTTTCCTATTTCTGAAGATTTTATGATCAGTTGTCCCCCATGATTCTCTTCAATAATTCTTTTGGAGAGTGTAAGTCCGAGTCCCCAGCCTCGTTTTTTTGTACTGAATCCCGGCCTGAAAATATGCTTCTGATCTGTCATGGAAATACCCTTCCCATTAT
>JBILSG010000163.1:0-5752 GCA_044372235.1 Chitinophagaceae bacterium | reverse complement strand
GAGAAAAGGCTTACGACTCTACCTCATTTGGAGCACCTACCGAACTGGAAATTGAAATGGCGGAGCTGATCATCAGCATGGCACCAAATGTTGACCTGATTAGGATGGTCAGCAGCGGTACCGAAGCCTGCATGAGTGCCATCCGCCTAGCGAGAGGTTTTACAGGTAAAAATAAATTCATCAAATTCGAAGGGCATTACCACGGCCACGCAGATTCGTTCCTGGTAAAAGCAGGCAGCGGTGTAGCCACCTTTGGCATCCAAACAGTTCCTGGTATAACAGCAGGAGTATCCAATGATACGCTCACAGCGCCCTTTAATGATTTGGAAGCGGTAAAAACACTGGTGGAGCAAAACAAAAACGAATTGGCTGCCATCATCGTAGAACCAGTTGCTGGTAATATGGGATGTGTTTTACCACAGCCAGGATTTCTTGAAGCACTGAGGCAAATTTGTGATGAGGAAGGCATCTTGTTGATTTTTGATGAAGTCATGACAGGTTTCAGGCTGGCACCTGGGGGCGCCCAAGAGAGGCTGGATATCAGAGCAGATCTTGTCACTTACGGAAAAGTAATCGGCGGCGGCATGCCGGTGGGAGCTTTTGGAGGAAGAAGAGAAATCATGGAAATGGTTGCCCCACTCGGTGGCGTTTACCAAGCAGGCACGCTGAGTGGCAATCCCATTGCCATGATTGCTGGCAAAACCCTGCTGGAGGAATTGAAATCAAATCCCAACATTTACCATGAACTCGACCACAAGACAGCATACCTGAAAGAGGGACTTGAGCAAGCCTTGAATGATTGGGGCAAACCCTTCGTCATCAACCAATTGGGATCGATGATCAGTATTCATTTTTCAGCAAAACCCATCATCAATTTCGAAGATGCTGCGCAGGCTAACAATGAGCTTTTCAAAAAATACTTTCATGCCATGCTTGCAAACGGGATATACCTCCCACCCTCTCCCTTTGAAAGCTGGTTCCTGAATAATGCATTGACATATCAAGACCTGGATGAAACAATTCAGGCCACAAAAGCTTCATTGGCGGAATTGTAATTGCTGTTATTTTACAAGGTTCAGTTTTGTCCGATTTTTTAGGTAAATACCATTTTTTTTTGGTAAATTATGGTGTTTTTTTCAACGCCTTTTATCAACCTAAACAACCTGACAACAGCCATGCGTCCATTCATTAAAACGACTTTTTCTGTCTTAGCAGTTATCTTGCTATCGTTCAATGCATTTTCACAGAACAGTCCGGGCCGCTTGAGTATCAGTCAGTCACACCCCAGAATTCTCCTTTTTGAAAATGAGGAAGCGAGTCTTATCAGTTCCATAAAAGCTGATACCACATGGACGATGTTGCACCAGGCTATGTTGAAAGAATGCGACAGGCTCCTAAACTTAGAACCAGTCAAAAGAATACAGATCGGGAGGAGGTTGCTTGACAAATCCAGGGAAGCCTTAAGGCGACTTTTTATGCTTTCCTATGCCTGGAGAACCACAAAAGATGACCGTTATTTTAATCGGGCAGAAAAGGAACTGCTGGCCATTTCAGGCTTCAGCGACTGGAATCCCTCTCATTTTCTGGATGTTGCAGAAATGACTATGGCTGTAGCTATCGGATATGACTGGCTTTATCCCCAATTATCAATTGAATCCAGGATTAAAATTAAAGAAGCCATACTCAAAAAAGGTCTTGAACCCTCCCTTGATGCAAAATACAACAGCTGGCTGAAAGCAGAACACAACTGGAATCAGGTCTGCAATGCAGGAATGACTTACGGTGCCATGGCCATATTTGAAGACCAACCGGCACTTGCAACACAAGTCATTGAAAGGGCTATACAATCCATTACCCTTCCAATGAAGGATTATGGTCCGGATGGCATTTATCCGGAAGGCTATGGTTACTGGGGATATGGTACCAGCTTTAATGTAATGTTCCTCAGTGCCCTAGAAAAACTTTACGGAACAGATTTTAATTTGAACCAGGTTCCCGGATTCCTCAAAACAGGAGGATTTATGGAAAACATGACTGGCCCTACAGGCAAGCCCTTCAACTATTCTGATGCCGGAAGTACAGGAGGATTTCATCCTGCCATGTTCTGGCTAGCCAACAAAACCATGGACCCCAGCCTGCTTTGGGTTGAAAAAAACTACCTGATTTCTACCAATGCTGAAAGACTGGTAAAAGACAGGCTCCTGCCTGCCATCATGTTGTGGAAGGGGAACTTTTCTACCAGAGATATCGTGGCTCCAAAAGCGCTAACCTGGACCGGAAACGGCAAAAACCCAATCAGCATGATGCGGACATCATGGACAGATTCCAATGCCATTTATGTGGCATCGAAAGGGGGCTCAGCATCTATCAACCATGCACACATGGATATCGGCTCATTTGTGATGGATGCCATAGGCGTTAGATGGGCGATGGATTTTGGCATGCAGGATTACGAATCACTTGAATCAAAAGGCGTAAAACTTTGGGGCAGAACACAAGATTCCGAAAGATGGAATGTATTCCGATTGAATAATTTTACACACAATACATTGAGCGTAGATAGCCAGTTTCAGGTTGTTTCAGGACAAGCTTCCATCATCAATGCAGGTAATGCGATTGACAAGATGTATACAGTTTATGATCTTCAAACTGTTTATGCTGGACAATTGATGGATGCAAAAAGAGGAATATCTATCCTTGATCAAAACCAGGTGTTGGTGAGGGATGAATATGCAACGGGAGCAAAAGAAACCAAAATAAGGTGGACTATGCTGACCCCGGCTGTTGCTAACATCACAGGTGATGATGAAATCACACTCGAAAAAGATGGAAAAAAACTGAAACTGTTGGTTGATGCTCCGAAAGGGGAACTCAGGATGAAAACATGGAGCACTCTCGGACCCAACAGTTATGATGCGCCAAATCCCGGCACCATCCTGGTAGGATTTGAACTGACACTGCCTGCAAATACAAGTGCATTCACCAATGTTTACCTGCTACCCGGCACCACAAAAAAATCTAAAAAGAACAAACAACAATTATCCAAATGGGGCAATTAAGCCGATTTTGTGTTTTGTTTTTTTCCAAACTGGTCTTTTTTCCTCTTATCCTATTGGGTCAGCAGGTAACCGACGGATACAGAGGAATTTGGTTTACATTGGGACAGTTATCAACCTATGGCGATAAATATTCAGGAGGATTGGGAACTTATACTGCAAACCATGTACCCACCGCCATTTACTGCAAAAAGGTTAGAAAAACGTACTTCGTATATGGTGGCGCATCTACTGCTGATAGGAATACCCTCCAAATCATGATATCTTATTATGATCATCGGACGGGTAAAGTACCCAAACCAATCATAGTCCTGGAAAAAAAAGGAGTCAATGATCCACACGACAATCCATCGTTGTCAATTGATGAAAATGGTTATATCTGGGTCTTTGTCAGCGGCAGAAACACCAGCAGACCAGGATTCATTTTCAAAAGCAAACAACCTTACCATATAGGCGGATTTGAAAAGATCCTTGAAGACGAGATCACCTATCCCCAACCCTGGCATATACCTGGAAAAGGCTTCATGCATCTGTTTACCCGTTATACCAATGGCAGGGAGCTATACTGGTCGATCAGCCAGGATGGACTTGAATGGACTAATGCCCAAAAAATTGCCGGGTTCGGTGGACATTATCAGATTTCTGTTGCTCATGATGCAAAAGTATACACGGTGTTCAACTATCATCCCGGGGGAAATGTAGACAAACGTACCAACATTTACTTGATGCAAACAGCTGACATGGGAAAAACCTGGCAGAACATGGATAACCAAATACTACCAATCCCATTGGATAAAGTTGCAAATGCCTCATTGGTCCACGATTATCAACTGACAAAGCAACTCGTTTATTTGCAGGATATCAACATCGATGAAAATGGCCAACCCGTTATTTTGGCGCTCATTTCAAAAGACCACAGACCAGGCCCGGAAGGGAACCCTCGCGAATGGATTATTTGGAAAAGAAAAAATGGCAGCTGGCACGAGACAAAAGTGACGGAGTCTACGCACAATTATGACATGGGTTCACTTTATATAGAAAAAGAAAAGTGGACCATTATCGGACCTACAGAACCGGGTCCACAACATTGGGGGACTGGCGGAGAAATGGTATTGTGGGAAAGTAGGGATTCTGGTGAAACCTGGCAGAAGACAAAATCACTTACCACTAAAAGTCAGTTTAATCACAGTTATGCCAGAAGGCCATTGCATGCAAACAAAGATTTTTATGCCTTCTGGGCAGATGGACATGCTGATACACTTTCACCCTCAAGGCTTTATTTTGTGAATAGAAAGGGAGAAGTCAGACAGTTACCCTATCAAATGGCATCAGAAAAAATAAAACCCCAAAAACTCAGTGCCCGATGAAAAAACATGATCTGAAATGTCTTCTCAACCATCTTTTTGTGATAGTCTTTTTTTTCTGCGTTGGTGTTCGCCCCACCCTAGCCATGCAATCAGATGCTGAACACCCCCATATTCTGGTGAATCAGCAAGATAGAAAAGTAATCCTTGAAAAGATTCGTAATCAGGATTGGGCTGCTAAAATATTTAGTGGGATGAAAAGCCGTCTCAATACATATGTTTCGAGACACAAAAAAGACCCTGAATGGATTCTGAGCAGATACCTGATGAACAGGATTCCTGGCAAGCGGTACACTGACTTCATTTCTGATGCTGATGGAACACAACTCATTTCCTATGCTGGTGATGCGCCCTTCCCTACTGTGAGGGTTGCACCGCACAAGCGTCCACCCATCAGCAAAGATGGATATACCTACAGACAGCCTGCTATTGAAGAGCTATTGCCAAATGATACCTCGATGCGTATGTTGATGCAAGTCAATTCACCTGATGGCAGAAAGGAGTGGGCTGATCCCCAGACATTTGTGGATAATATCAATGAGAAAATCAATGCCCTGGCACTTGATGCAGCGATAATATACTGGTTAAGTGGAGATACCAGCTATGCAAGATTTGCAGCAGATATCCTTTCGCAGTGGGCAAGAGGTGCGTACCATCAAAATCCGATACAAGGTCCATGCAGAACGGGGTTCCTCTCTATTCAGACATTAGGAGACGGCAGCTACGAAGCCATGCCACTCGTATACGATTTCCTCTATGATTACCTGAGAAAAAACAATTATGAGACTAAATGGTATGAGCCTGTTTTTGATAAAATTGCACACACCATGACGTTCAGGGGCTTCTGGAATAACAATTGGTTTGCAGCTCAAACACCTGCACTTGTCTTTTCAGCTATGGCGTTGGAAGACAAAACAAAAAAGGATTATTACCTGAATTTCGTAACAACAAAGGATACAATCAATGGCGGATGCGGACACCTCAGTATGCCTTCAGTTGTAAAGGAATGGCTGACACCTGACGGCCACTGGAAAGAACCTGGAGGCTATCATAACTTTCCAGTAAGCAGTTTGCTAACTGCTTCCCTTGCCCTGGAAAAAAATGGAATTCCAGTATTCAAAGACTATCCTGCGCTGTTGGATGCTTCTTATGTGATGATGAAATATTCTTTCCCAAATTTGCAGGCTCCTACTTTTGGGGATACCGGGCCCGCATCACAAAGTCCACTCTCCCTTGAAATCGGCCTCTTGATGGCCAGCAACTATCAGCATCCTGTATTGCCTCAGCTAACTGTTGCAATGGAAAAACTCAAAGCGGAGAAAGGTTATAAAC
>JBILSG010000162.1:0-5766 GCA_044372235.1 Chitinophagaceae bacterium | reverse complement strand
TTACACATTTCTACAACACCCGTGACGTGTTTGGAGCGGGCTGGAACGGAGTTCCTTGGGCAGCACCAGAGTATCCTTTCAACATGGATTTCCATGGTGTAGGTGGACTAGGACTCACTGCACATCAGGAAGCAGCATTGGTAGCTTTCATGAAAACACTTAGCGACGGCTATACTGGTCCTACACAATAAAGAAACCCTTATCCGTATCCCTCAAAAAAGGGGCCTGCCTTCGGCAGGCCCCTTTTTTGCACTATAGCCATTAACGCTGGAACCCTTTATCAGACTGTATTTTTTAAACTCCCTTTTCTTGCGAATATAGATAAACTGCATTTTATGCATTATTTTTAATGTTCAAATCAAACTGTGTATGTTGATCAGATTTTCCTTAATCATTACATTACTGCTTCCCTTAATAACAGCCGGACAAACAAAGGAGCAGGTGATTGACTCCATGATGTATATTTATGCCGAGGGATTCCCAAAAGAACGCATCCACGTTCATTTCGATAAATCTGCATACAATCAGGAAGAAACGATATGGTACAAAGTTTATATCCTTGATGACAGGGGATTGACACAGCTGAGTAAGAATGTTTATGCGGAATGGTTTGATACAACTGGTAAGCTAATCAGACAGACAGTCGCTCCCCTTTTTCAATCTACCTCAAAAGGATCTTTTGAATTACCTGCTGATTATTCAGGAAATTTTATCCGCTTAAAGGTGTATACCCAATGGACGCTGAATGATGAACCGGATTTTCAATATTCGAAAGATATTCCGGTTAATACTGCAGGACAAATTGCAGACAATAAAATTAATATCCTGAAAACTCAATTTACTGTATTCCCGGAAGGAGGAGATCTTGTAAATGGGCTATCAAGCAGGATTGCATTTAAGTCGGCTGATAACCGCGGACAACCAGTGAAGCTGAAAGCCTACCTTTTTAATGATAAAAACAAAGTACTGGATACATTAAAAATAAAGCATGATGGGATGGGCAGCTTCATGCTTCAGCCAAAACCTGGTGAAAAATACCATGTAAAATGGACCGACAACAATGGAAATTCAGGTATCACTGAAATTCCTCCGTCCAAAACTGAAGGTGTTATACTCTCTGTAAAAACAAGTAATGAATTCGCAACAATTACCGTAAACAGAACGCCAACAATTGCAGATGAATTGAAAGTCATGAATCTGCTTGTGCACATGAATCAGAGTATTTTATTCAAAGTCAATCTCAATGCCACAGACCGCACAACACTCAGCGCCAATATTCCCATATCAGAATTGAATACAGGCGTCTTACAGTTTACACTTTTCTCTTCAGCATGGAATCCAGTGGCAGAAAGAGTTGTTTTTGTCAACAACCGAACACATGAATTCAGTGCAAAAATCCTTACACAACTGGTAACACTTACCAAAAGGGGTAAAAATGTATTTGATGTATATGTTACTGATACAACTGCCACAAATTTATCTGTTTCAGTAACAGATGCCGACATAGAACCTTTATCACATACGCAAACAATATACTCAGATCTTTTGCTGAGCAATGAAATCAAGGGAAAAATTTATAATCCGGGTTATTATTTATCCAGTGATTCAGATTCTGTGATGGCTAATTTAGACCTGGTTATGTTAACACACGGCTGGAGAAGATTTGATTGGGAAAAAATCAAAGCCGGTATTGGACCAACCTATAAATATCCGCTTGAATCAGACAGGATGAAGATTTCAGGAAAGGTGTATGGTTTGAAAAATACCAGTGTAAACGATCTTTTATTGAATTTAATCATCCAGTATAAAGACAGCAGTAAGAATTTTGTTTTTCAACCTGTTTCCAAAGATGGAAATTTTGAAAACAGGGATCAGTTTTTCTATGATACTGCCCGAATTTTTTACAGCTTTAACCAGAATCAGCGACTGAATGACATTGCACAAGTGCAATTTGACAATGGACTGATAAAACCTTCATCCAAAGCACTTAAAATTGAAGAGGCGGAAAAACTTATAAACTGGAATGACAGTCTCGCAAGGTTGCGCATGAATCAATTTCTTGCCATGCAAGAAGAATGGAAAAAAAAGTCGTCCTATAAAACCCTTCAGGAAGTAATAATCAAATCAAGAGTAAAGCCAAAAGAGGATGTGGTTGATCAGCGCTATGCAACCGGACTATTTGCAGGTGGTGATGCTTTTGTGTTTGATCTTTTGAATGACCCTGCTGCTGCATCAGGATTTGACATATTGTCTTATCTGCAAGGCAGGGTGCCGGGTTTGCAAATAAGCAGAGGCGGAGGTCCGGGTGGCGTTTCTATGAGCTGGAGAGGAGGAACTCCAGATGTTTTCCTTGATCAACAGCAGGTTGGTCCGGATATGGTCATGTCATTGAGTATTAGAGACATTGCCATGGTTAAAGTATTCAGACCTCCATTTTTCGGTTCATTTGGCGGAGGCGGAGGCGGTGCTATAGCCATCTATACCAAAAAGGGGGGAGACTCAAGAGCAGATAACAGTAAGAACAGCAAAGGGATGCTATCTTCATTAATAAGTGGATTTACAAGATTTAAAGAGTTTTACAATCCTCAATACGATAACCCAAATGAAAATCCTGAAACAGATATCCGGTCAACACTTTACTGGAATCCATATGTGATAACGAATAAAAAAAGTCCACGTTTCCGAATACAGTTTTTCAACAATGACATCAGTAAACGATTACAAATTGTGCTTGAAGGCGTTAATGCGGAAGGAAAACTTACCCGGGTTGTCAAGCTGCTTGAGTGATTTAAACTTTGTTTTACCGAATCAGCATGACGGTCCCTGTTCTGCGGATTACTTTGTCATCCACATCAACCCCCTCGCCCATCCAGACATACGGACCGGCCGGTAATGGACTTCCTTTGAAGAATCCATCCCAACCTGTTGAGCTGGTTGCAAGTTTATTGTCGTAAATGAGATTCCCCCACCTGTCATACACCCTGAACATATTCATTTGTTTTATACCGATGAGGAATGGGTATAGTTTGTCATTCTGACCATCTGAATTTGGACTAAACCCTTCAGGCACCATGATGTCATTTTCACGGAATACCCTTACCAGCAAGGAGTCTGTTGTTGTACAACCAGCCGTTGTGGTAATAGCTATTCGATAGTCCTGCTGCTGCGTCAGTCTGGCTTCAGGGTTTTTAACAACGGCACTGGACAATCCGGTTGCAGGGAACCATTGGTACTTACTACCAAAGTCACGGGCCTGTAATGCCATTGCTTTGTTGATTACTGCATTAACTGCAGGATACCTGATTGCGGGGAGCGGACTTTCCACCTTCACATAAAGCAATGCCGTATCAGCAAGCATCAGACAGGAAGAAGGTGTTACAACAAGCCTGGTCATGTATAGGCCTGGTTTGTCGTAAATATGTTTAATCACATATCCTGTATCTTTTTTACCATTTCCAAACTCCCAATTGTAACTAACTATACCACTTTCTGTAACACTGCTTTTATTGATGAACTCCACGGGCAGATTGATACAAGTGGTGGGCCCTATTGAATATTTGGCATCAGGTTTTTTAATCAAACTTAACCTGATACTGTCCGGATCCATCACTTTACACCCTTTCTCGGAAATATATTGCAAGGTATAAGTTCCTGCAAGTCTGGCATTGTAGGTAGCGGAAATCGAATCTGTCACTTTCTCTCCATTCATGTACCACTGATAGGCGAAACTTCCATTTGCAGACAATTTCAATGCATAACCGTCGCAGATATCTGTTTTTTCTGGCTTGACAAAATTACCCAGAATATCAGGATATCCAAGGACGGTCTTGATAGCCGATTCATTACTGCATCCGCTGGTATTGGTAAATATCACCTTGTAGTCACCAAATTTTTTGATTGTAACTGATTGAGATTTGACACCCACCAATGAATCCCCATTTAGAAACCACTGAAGACCATAAACCTGATCCGTTGTCAAAAGGAGTGAATCTCCGTTACACAATCCCGGGTCTCCAGATATTATGGGAATGGCAGCAGGATCAAAAAGTGCGGTTACTTTTGTTCTTTCAGTTGATAAACATCCAGTTACAATATTTCTTGCTTGCACATAGAAAAAAGCAGTTGAATTCAGCGTATCGGTAACATAACTTCCAGTACTTTGTCCACGATTGACAATCTCCCCCCCGACAGGTAGTGCAAACCAGTCGGTGGTAGAACCGTCAGCCGAAATCGCATTCAATTCAACCGGACCAACCCTGCAATTGACAACATCTTTTGCAACAGGAGCAGCTGGCAAGTTATTAACCAAAATTTTGACTATATCTCCCGTATCTGGAGTACAGATACCACTTATTGATTTTACTCTGTAAAAAGAAGATTCCGTAAGGCGATTAAGCACAAGGATTGAATCAGAAGCCAGATTAATATCTGCAAAAGAAATAGAATCAACAGAAGATTGCCATTGAATATTTCCAACAAAACCAGATAAGCTTAGTGCAATACTGTCAGTTCCTGAACAAACCTCCTGAACACCTGAAATTATACCTGCTAAACTCGGTTGAGGAGCAAGGATGCTGAAAGTATCTGTAATTGAAGGGTTGCAACCATTATCAGCATTGAGTAAAACCCTATAATAATGCGTTTGATTCAGGTTTAAGGCCGTTATGCTATCTGACTTTGCATTTAAAATATCTGCAAAATTGATTTTGTTTGTTGACATTTGCCACTGGATTCGTCCCTCATATCCAGATATTTTTAAGCCCGTTTCATTTATTCCCGCACAAACTATGGTATCACCGGCAATTGTTCCGGTTTTTGCAAATGGAATGATTTCAGCCAGGGCGGCCACACGTGAGGCAGAAACGCATTGTGTAATCCTGTTTCTCGACTCAGCATAGTAGTATTTTGTGCCGGTTACATCTGGAGTAACAAAAAGCGTATTGTTTATTTTGAGAGGGGGACTGCTGCCACGTATTGAATCAGCATACCAATCGATTACATTGGATACACCTGTTGGAGAAAATGCTTTGAGTAGAATTTGTCCTGTTCCACATCTTGTTCCATCCTCTGTTACGGGTGCTGGTGGCAGAGGATTTACAGTCTGGGTTACCTCAGTACTCGTTGAATTTATACAAACGCCATTTTTTACTACAACTCTGTAATATGTTGTACGCAGTAAATTCAGGGTTTGCAATGAATCTGCTGTTGCGCCAACAATATCATTAAATATAGTACGGTTAATGGATGATTGCCATTGGATATTACCATTGGTTCCCGTGACCTTTAGAACTGTGGCATTTTTTTCAGCACAAACGGCTTTCATCCCTGTAATTACACCAGATGCTGATGGTTGAGAAACCAATATTTTTACTCCCGGAGATTGAACGGCTTCACAAACACCGTTTTCTAAAACAACCCTAAAATAGGTATCGATATTCAAATCTATCGCATTAAAACTGATTTGGTTTGCACCAGCAATATCCTTAAATGATATGTTATCTGTTGAAGATTGCCATTGAATAACACCTCTTTGTCCGCTAAGTAAAAGCTGCGTATTGTTGGAACCGGCACACACTTCTTTGGCTCCGGCAATAGAACCTGCTACTGAAAGGACATCAACCCGTGCGTTAACAGGTGTTCTTGAAGGAGATAAACACCCAGTCTGAAGATTTCTTGATTGTGCAAAGTAAATTGTGGAAGCTGAAATACTAGGTGTATTAAACTGATTTGTTCCATTGCCACCTGTGAGCACGCTACCACCTGAAG
>JBILSG010000161.1:0-5768 GCA_044372235.1 Chitinophagaceae bacterium | reverse complement strand
TGGCCCGCCAGACAGGTAGGTTTAGCTGGGGTGCAAAACTGGACGGTTCTTCCGTAATCCAGTTTGATGGAAAATCCTATCCGTATACTGCGGTTAAGGACAATGTTGAGACTTTCTATCGTTCTGGTCCGTCTCTCACCAATACCGTTTCACTTTCTAAAGGTGGTGCAAATGGTTCTTTCCGTTTGTCTTTTTCTGATTTGCAGAGCAATTCCATCATGCGTGGAACTGACCTCAAGAGGAAAACGGTTAACCTGAATATTGCACAAGACATCACTTCCAAATTAAGTGTAAGCCTTTTTGCATCTTACCTTGACCAATTGGCAGGCAATGTTCCATACCTGAGTGATGGTCCATTGAATGCAAACAATGGTTTGTTCCTGGCAACAAACATCGATCAGAAGATCCTGGCTCCGGGTTATGATCCTGCAACTGGTTTTGAAATCCAGTTCAGTGATGATGAATTTGTAAGTAATCCTTGGTTTGTGGTTAACCAGCTTGTGAACGATATGGGCAGAAAACGTTTTACTACTGCAACAACCCTGAAATACACTTTTACTGATTGGCTTTATGCCCAGGCACGTCTTGGTCTTGACCAGCAGTTTGACCGTTCCCTCAGCGTAACGCCATGGGGTACAGCTTACTCACAGGGTAGAAGAGGTGGTTTGAACAACCAGGGCCAGTCAGATAGGTCTGAGTTGAATATTGACGCCCTTATTGGTGCTGCAAAAGACATTACTGCAGATATCAGTTTTGATGCCGCCATTGGTGCAAACCTGAGGAAAAACAGGTTTGAGGGTATGGGTGTTTCAGGAAGTCCATTTATCCTTCCTTACCTCTATGCATTCAACAATGTAACCAATATCGGAAGAAGCTATGGTTTCTCTGAAACACAGGTTAACTCAGCTTACTATACTGCTGATTTCACTTACCGCAATTTGCTGACTTTGGGAACTACAGGAAGATATGATGCTTATTCTACACTCCCTGTAAATAACAACACAGCATTTGTTCCTTCAGTAACTGCCAGCTTTATATTTTCTGAGCTTTACAAGCCTTCTTTCCTTTCTTACGGTAAGGTCAGGGCTTCTTATGCTACAACTTCAAATGAGTTTACCAATCCTTACCAAACAAGGGTTTACTACTCTTTGGGTAATACTTACAATGGTATTCCAGTGGGAAGCTTCCCAACCTCACTGCCTAGTGGTTTGCTGAAGCCTTTCACTACCAGCGAACTTGAGTTTGGACTTGATCTGAAGTTCTTCGGAAACAGATTAGGAGTTGATCTTGCTTACTACGACAAGAAGACTAAGAATGAGATCATGCCTGCCTCTTATTCTATTGCAACAGGTTATACTAGTGGTTTTATCCCTTCAGGTTCTGTACAGAACAGGGGTATAGAATTACAAGTTACCGGTACACCAATTCGTAAAAAGGATTTCGGCTGGAATGTTACATTAAATCTTACAAGTGTTGAGAATAAGGTATTGAAAACTGGTCCAACCAACAGCAGGCTTAACCTGGGTTCTGGTCGTGGTACACTGGGTAATGCTATCACTGCCTATGTTCCTGGTTTTGCTGGTCCGCAGATCATGGCATTCGATTACAAGTATGATTCAAAAGGACAGGTTATTGTTGATGCATCAGGTCTTCCTGTAAGGGGTGAACTGACTGCTCAGGGTAGTGTTCTGCCAACACTTTTCGGTGGTTTGAACAATGAATTCAACTACAAGAGTCTGACTTTCTCTTTCTTGATTGATTACAACTACGGTAACAAAGTACTTTCTCAAACCAGCTATTACTCTATGATCAGGGGTCTGAACAAGGCAACACTTGTTGGTAGGGAATCTGGTATCAAAACAGGTGTTGATGCCAATGGAAATGCGAACACTGTTTCTGCTACACCTCAGGCATATTACACTGCGCTTGCTCAGAACGTAACTAAAGTGCATGTTCAGGATGGCGATTTCATCAAACTCCGTCAGGTTTCTATCGGCTATGTTCTTCCTGCTTCACTTGTTAGCAAACTGAAGATTGTAGAGAACATCAATGTATCCCTGGTAGGACGTAACCTGCTTGTATTGATGAAGAAAACTGAGAATATCGATCCTGAAGCTACATTTGGTTCTAGCATCAACTATTATGGCATTGAGGGTACAAACCTCCCTTCTACAAGGTCATTTGGTGTGAACGTAAACGTCAAGTTTAAAAAATAATGAGCGCAGGTTTCGAGTTACTTATCAATAAATTAATCAACATGAAAAGAATATTATTGCCAATATCTGCTGCGATTGTGATTCTTTCAGGCTGTACGAAGGATTTCGAAGCCCTGAATACCAATCCGCTTGCAGCTAGCCCGGCGAGCTTCGATGCAAACTTCTTTCTGTCTAATGCACAGAACACATACAAAGAAGCCATCGGTGGTTATGCTGGTCCAATCCTCTTCCAATCTGGATGGGTTCAGATTTTTTCGTCTACAACATCCGGTGCTGCAAACTACTACAGCAACATGGATAAATATGTACAGTCTTCTAACACCAATTCGTATACTGCTAGTAGCTGGAGCAACTGTTACCGTGCTGCTAGCCTTGCACAGCAGGTTGTTAAGGATTTTGGTGCTGATGCAGAAAAAGTGAATACTGTTTCTGCCGCCATCGTGATGAAGGCGCTGTCTATGCAGTATGCTACAGATATTTATGGTGACCTTCCTTATACTGAAGCCCTTAAGGGTGATGAGGGAATTGCTCAGCCTAAGTATGACAAGCAGGAAATTGTTATGAAAGGTCTGCTTACTGAACTTGATGCTGCACTCACTAAATTCAATGCTGCCAAAGCAAAGCCAAGTGCTGACCTGTTCTATGGTGGTGATGTAGCTAAGTGGAAAAAGCTTGGATACTCAGTTATGCTGCGTATTGCTATGCGTTTCACCAAGCGTGATGCTGCTTTTGCAAAAAGCTGGGCTGAGAAAGCCTTTACTGGTGGTGTTATGATGACTGCTGCTGATGATGCTTTCCTTAAAGGCAGCATCGCTACAGGCTATACCAATCCGAATGCACGGGCACTTGATATTCCTGCAGACTTCTATTCAGTTCGTTGGAGCAAGACACTCATCGATTATCTTAAATCTACTAACGATCCAAGGCTTGGTGTAGTTGCCGAAGTTCCTCCTGCAGGTCTTGCCGGTAACACTACATTCGGACCGGCTGGTGATAACGATCCAGCTAATCAACTTGGTCAGCCTAATGGTTTCGACCTGAATGGTGGTGCTACAGATATCACCAAGTCTCCAGGTTATCCTGGTGGTACAGGTACCGGTGGTGATTTGTCGCCTATCGGAAAGTATTCCAGGCCACGCACTTCTGTTTATACCCCAAACAGAGACGTAGCATTCTTTATCATGACTGCTGCTGAAACTTCTCTTTTGTTGTCTGAAGCAGCGGCAAGAGGTTGGTCAGTTGGTGGAAATGCAGCTACACATTATGCTAATGGTGTGAAGGCTGGTATGCAGTCTCTGGCTACATTCAGTGCTGCAGGTACAATTGCTGCCGGTACTATTGATAGCTACATCGCTGCCAATCCGCTTAACACAAGCAGTCAGGCTGCTTCATTGAAGCAAATCAACGAACAATTCTGGGCAACAACCGGAATGTTGTTGAACTTCTCTGAATCTTGGAGCAACTGGAGAAGGTCTGGATTCCCAGCATTGACGCCAGTAGTTTATACCGGTAATTTCTCCGGTGGTGCAATTCCACGCAGGCAGATCTATCCTACTGGTGAAGCATCAGTAAATGGTGACAACTACAAAGCAGGTTTGAGTGGTCTCGCTCCTGCCACAGATGCATGGGCTTCCCGTGTATGGTGGGACAACTAGTCGTTTTCCATATCATTTTAAAAAATGTCAGGCCCCTGGGTCTGACATTTTTATTATAGTTAACTTTGAATGACTTCGCACTGAAACCCAAACATTCTCCATGTTTAAAAAATATTCCTTTGTCTGTGTTCAGTTGTTTGCATGGTTGTTGATGTGTTTTGTACAGATACAATCCCTAGAAGCACAACCGCTTTTTAGGCAGGTTCAGTCTGATTCATCCGGGGTTTCCTTTCAAAACAGAATCATTGAGAGTGCAGGAGTCAACATCATCACCTATGAATATTTTTATAATGGAGGTGGGGTAGGAGCAGGTGATTTCAACAATGATGGCCTGGTAGACCTTTACTTCACTGGTAATATGTCTCCCAATAAACTGTATCTGAATAAAGGAGGATTTAAGTTTGAAGATATTACGCGTACTGCAGGCGTAGCAGGAAGGGTAGGTTGGAAGACCGGTGTTTCTGTTGCAGACGTTAACGGAGATGGTTTTTTAGATATTTATGTTTGTTATTCAGGAGACCTGGATTCATCGCAAAGGGCCAATCAATTGTTTATCAACAATGGGGACCTGACCTTTACCGATAAAGCCAAGCAAATGGGTGTTGCAGACATGGGCTATTCAACCCATGCAGCTTTTTTTGACATGGACAGGGATGGTGATCTTGATTTGTATGTCTTGAACCATAATATTAAAAACCTCCGGAATTTTGATGCGGCTTATGTAAAGAAAATGACGGATCCATTTGCAGGAGACCACCTATATCAAAATAACAATGGCAAATTCGTCAACATCACTCAAAAGGCCGGTATCTTATCCAATCCACTGGGTTATGGACTGGGTTTGCATGTTGCAGATATAAACAATGATGGCTGGTCTGATATCTATGTTTCCAATGATTATGTTGAAGAAGATTACCTCTATATCAATAATCGCAATGGTACCTTTTCGGAAAAGCTAAAACAGTCTTTCGGACACCTCTCCAATTTTTCTATGGGTGTGGATGCTGCAGACATCAACAATGATGGTTTAATTGATATTTATACGCTGGATATGCTTCCTGAAGATAACAGGCGGCAGAAACTGTTGTACGCACCTGATAATTACGAACTCTATAACAACACCCTTAAAAATGGTTTCTATCATCAGCTGATGCGCAACATGCTCCAGCTCAACAACGGTAACGGCACATTCAGTGAAGTTGGACAAATTTCAGGCATTTCAAATACAGACTGGAGTTGGGCTGCTTTATTTGCTGATTTCAATCATGATGGCCTCAAGGATCTTTTTGTGACGAATGGATACGGGCGTGATATGATTAACCGGGATTTCATGAAGTTTTATGCAGATGAAAGATTGAAGCATATACAAGGAAAAACAGATAGTCGCATGTTTCAGATGCTGCAGGGGATAAAGTCGACACCACTGCATAACTATATTTTCCAAAACGAAGGTGACCTTAAATTCAGAGATAGGTCCGCGGATTGGGGATTTGAGGAACTGAATTTTTCTCATGGTGCTGCTTATGCTGATCTAGATAATGACGGAGACCTTGACCTGGTGGTAAACAGCATGAATCAGGAAGCGGGTATTTACAGCAATAACCATGTTGAATTAAATAGTAAAGGCCATTATTTAAAACTCAGACTTAGCGGTGCTGGGAAAAATACAGCCGCAATAGGAGCTGTTGTCACCCTATTTACGAACGATCAGACAATTACCCTCCAAAACTATCCGGTTCATGGTTTTCAGTCGTCTATGCAAACGCCCTTGCACGCTGGATTTAGTGCAGCCAAAATAGATTCTATTGCCATACGCTGGCCCGATGGTAATTACCAGATAATCACTCAAAGTATTCCTTTAGATACATTGCTTCTTGTTGCGCAGGATTTGAAAATA
>JBILSG010000160.1:0-5798 GCA_044372235.1 Chitinophagaceae bacterium | reverse complement strand
CCTCTGCGATATGGAAGCAGTGGATTATCCGGATGCCGCTTTTGATGCCCTGGTGCTCATTTTCGCACATTTCCCGGCAGCTAAACGAAAAGACTGGCATAAGAGGCTGAGCAGGATGATCAAACCGGGAGGCTACCTCATCATGGAAGCTTTTCATCCCAACCACCAACAATATCAGCAAGCAAACCCTGCTGCAGGCGGACCAAAAGACCCCACGATGTTATACACTACCACAATGGTGACGGATGATTTTCCTGATTGGCATTTTGAAATGCTAAGAGAAGAGGAAGTGAGTTTGGAGGAAGGTCCCTATCATGCCGGAAAAGCTGCGGTGGTGCGGGTTTTGGCACGAAAAAAGTAACCTCTAAAAGTTTTCATTAAACCTATAAATGTGTGGAGTGAATGAGTCAAAAAAGGCAAATTGAAGTTATAAATGGAGGTTTGAAAAAAAGTAATCCCCATCAACCTCCCTCACGTCACCAGGTTGAAGGTCGCCCAAAGAGATGTCTTCAATAGAAGTCCGGATCAACCTAATACAGGGATGTTTAACAGCCCCAACCATCTTCCTCACCTGATGGAATTTGCCTTCCGTCAGGGAGATTTCCAGCCAGGAATTGAGCACCTTGGGATGCAGCGGGATGAGCGGTTCAGAAACAACTGGTGGTTCTGAAAGAAGACGCACCTGGCATGGTTGTGTCATGACCACCGAATCAAATGGAGCACTGATGGCAACACCATTAGCAAGGGTCTGAACAGTTTCTTGGGTAACCGTTCTTTTCACCTGCACGAGGTAGGTCCGGGTATGCGGCTGCTTTCCTTGAAACAACAACCGCGTAATTCTTTTGTCTGTGGTAAGCAACAACAATCCTTCGGAATCCTTATCCAACCTGCCAATAGCATGGGTACACTCCGGGAAGTCAAAGTCGATATCGCCCAGCAAACGAACTTTGTGTGTACTCACAAATTGCGAGACCATGTTATAGGGTTTGTGCAGCAGGAAATACCGGTGTGGGACTGACATCCTACAATATAGTCATTTCACCTTATGGATATACTTGGCATGGATATAGTATTCAAAAAAGCGTTTGTCGTAAAAATCAATACAAAAGACCAAACAACCACAAAGGAACAATATTCGAACTGCCTGTTTCAATACCATCTTTTACAACCCAAGCGTTGGGTATTTCGCGAATCTGTTTTTTTCCTTTGGATACTCCACCAATTTCAAGTGTAAATTGGTCATCGACCAAAAAATCTCCATAGACTGGAATGGAAAGCCGATGATTGACGGATAACATGGCTTGTACGAAAGTTTCTCTTACAGTCCCCGATTGATATTGATTATTGGCCAGCGCATGCAACATGGAAGTATTTTGCAAATAGATTTTTTCAGGTTTTTGCAAAAGTGCTGTACTGATTCCTGCTGGTTGCAAAAGCGAAATAATTTTTGCCTGTTCGAGATAATGCAGGTATGCATTGATGGAATTTCGATGCAACTGTGTTTTATCAGCAAGCTCAGAGATATTGGGTTTGAATGGAACCTGTCTTGCAATAACCTCTATCAGTTGAAGCAATTTTCGAGCATTGCGCAAATTAAATGTTGGTATTGCTGACATATCCGATTCCACAATTGTTCGCACTACTTGATTTAGCCGTTGGTATAACGTATCTGGCATATTAACACCAAATGGATAATATCCAAATCTCATATAGTCTTCCAGGTATTCCAATGGCCTGAAACCTAACTTCATTATTTCTATGGAAACAACCTGTTTTTCTGCAAGTAATTGCTCAAAAGTCAGCGCAGGGAGCGTTATCACTTTTTTCATTTCAAGGTACTCTCTGTAAGAGAGACCTGCCAGATCATATAATATTGCCCTTCGACTCAAATCACCCACTTCTTTTGAAAGGTCAATGATGGAGGAACCTGTAAATACTATTTGTAAATCAGGAAAGAAATCATGCAAATTTTTGACTTCCCTAGCCCATTCCGGATATTTGTGTACTTCATCCAATACCAATACCCGGCCACCTTCCTTATAAAACTGATCACCCGTGTCTTTCAAGGTGCTACTAGTAAAATACAAATCATCCAAAGAAAAGTAAGCAGCCTTATTTTTCGGCAAGTCAAGTTTCTTGAGATGTTGCAATAAAAGTGTAGTTTTTCCGATACCCCTTGCTCCTTTAATGCCAATCAAGCGTTCATTCCAGTTGATTTTTTCATTCAAATAACGCCTGAAATCCATCCTAGTATTGGCCAGCAACCTGGCTGACTGTTCCAATAGTATGGTCATATGCACATTTTAATGTGCAATTTAATGTTATTTTTGCATATTTTAATATGCATTAATCGAATATAATCTGTCGCAACACAACTTTCCACTCATTTCACCTTATGGATATACTTGGCATGGATAAAGTATTCGAAAAAGCGTTTGTCGAAAGCAGTGCGCTGCTTCATGATGAGTTCATCATTTAAACCGCTATAGGCGATGAATTTGTGATTGATCATTTGCAAGGTGGAAGCGCGGATATTGTTTTGTGATTTCACGTCTTTTCTGGCAATCCCCAGGACCTCATTGACTTGCAACACACTGGTCATTTTACCGGCAGCTGAATTTTTCAGGATGAGTTCCAACAATCCCTTTTCAACAGTGGTCAGTGTATCCGAAAACGGAACCGAACGACTGGCGGTCAGCTGCGGTGTTTCGGGTATTTGTTTTTCAACAGCTTCCTGAATCGACTCATTCGGGTTGATAGTAGCTGCAATTGTCGACTTTTCTTGAGGTTTAGAAATTGCTCGTCTTCGCCAGAAGAAAATACCAATAGCAGCTGCCAGCAAACCAACGAATACCAATACGCTTGATTGGATGGGAAGATTGGATTCAGGTTCGGTATAAAGAGCCTTGGCTGACCATTCAATTTCTGCTTTGCCAAAAGACATCTTGTGGATGGTTTTATGGGTAGGGTTAATGGCATACAAGGAATCTTTGCCGCTGTACATCATCAAATGTTCAGATTGGTACCACATCTCTGATAGCTCCCTGGCTTTTGCGATTCGGATTGAACCCAGGCGATTGTTTTTGAAATCAAAAATTTTGACTTCCTTGAATATAAATGCAATCATACCCTCGGGAGCATTGAACATGGCCATTCCTGCCCATCCGGATCCTTTAAACGCCTGTCGGTCAGCGATTTTGGGCTTGTCCCACCAAAGCTTTGTTTGCAAATCAAGGCATTGCACATAAAGATTTTCATCATGTTTTTCGGTTTCCAAGATCCATTCAGGTTGCGCATTAGCATAGACAGCATAAATTTTGCCTTCCTTTACATCATAATACACTTGCGCATTGAACCATTGCCGAATGGGGACTGTAGTATTGCTTTTACAAACCGACCACGAGTTTGTCTTTTCATTGAAATACCGCAACTGTCCGTTGAACTGCCAAAAACCGTAACCACCGAGGCTGAAAATGGTGTCTTTGTAAACAAAATTGAAAGCGCCGAAGTTGTACCCTTCATATTGCGAGGAATCCATTCTGCTCAGTTGACCCACACTATCCATTTGCAAGAGCTTTCCTGTACCATCTAGCTGAATAACCACCTGCTTTTTGTGCATCATGTAATGGTGCCTGGTTCTGCCGAAGGAAAGTGGGTAATAAAAATCACCCAAGGTATCACCCATGAACTTGTAATGCAACAAGCCGTAGGGCGGATCTTTTTTAAGCGTTTTGTGCAGCTGACCCAGGAACGACTGTCCTTGCAACACATTGTTCATGCTGCTCAGCAACACAATACTGATTACGGTTAGAACAGGTGTAAGCAGTTTCGGTGATTTCATGAATTCAAAATTATCCAATTATCCCATTCAAAATAGCTCACAGGATTACACATAATACATATGTTTAATATATAAGTAATTGTAATTCAATATTAATAAATTGAATGATAGAATTCAACTGCATTTCAGTTTTAGATTGCGTTGAAATTTGGTGAATGATGGGGTTGGATGAATATTTGGAATTGAAAACATCAATGATTTCACCAATTTTTACTAAAGGCCGTTGCTAACACCACCACCCATTTTAAATTTTAAAGACAATTGCATGAAAAATGTATTCCGCTGGATAGTATGTTTTTGTTTACTGCTTTCACTCGGTGCCTGCAAAAAAGAAAAAAATCAGCCTAAATCCATTCAACTGGAGAATCTGGTTTGGACTAAAATTCAGGAGGGTCTCACGTTGAACATTATTGATGTTGGATCAGAACTCTATCTTGCCAAACAAAATCAGGTGTTGAAGTCTGCTGACATGGGCAACACCTGGACTAAATTGGGATGGCCGGCTGATATCAATATTATTGGAGGCATGGTTTATTCCCCTCAAAAAAAGCAATTGATTATTGGTGCAGCAAACAACGGGTGGTACTATTCAGTTGATAAGGGAGTAAATTTCCTAGCTTCAGGACCTTCCGCATTTAATACTGGCTCTGCCGACATACATTCACTTTCCAATGGTCAACTAATAGCAACCATGGGAGGAAGCCTAAGAGGATTGTACAAAGCAAATGGAAACACCCCACTCAATTGGCGTCAGTCATTCGGCGGTGTTGACTTTTCCTCCATTACAAAATTTTCGGACGACACATTGTATGCCTGTGGAACTGGAGCGCCTGCAATTGTGAAATCTTTTGATGGAGGTGAAAACTGGATTCCAGTTGAAAATAAAAGCCATGCGGTTGACTATATAACTGCCTTTAGAGATAGCATATTGGTGGTTCACCGCTGGGGCACCATCAGCATTGCCAAAGTAAACAACTTCATAGACCTTTATGCTGTTCGTAGCAGTATCGCAGGGAATATGGTACATTATGGCGATTATGCACCAAAAGATACTTTGTTGATTGTTACTGCATCAGAAAATGGGATTTACTTGAGCAGGGATAATGCGAGGAATTTCAAATACCATGCAATACCTGGTGTCAAAATTTATATCCGTCCTAAAATAATAGGCGACTACTTATTTGTGAACACCGACGCAGGACTTTACAGAGCTCAGTTTAAATTTTAAGTTGAACCAGCTTGAATATAAACTTGGTTTATTTAACCAAAATGCATCCATAAAAGCAAATGTCACTGGTGCAACTTTGAAAATAAAATAGGTCAAAACAGACATGCCTTAAAAGCTTTACTCTCCTTTTGGTGATAAATAACCAAAAGGAGATTTTTTTGGTTTACCCTTTACTCCTTCAATTCTGAGGAGGATATTGATTGTTCGATATCCTGTGGTAAAACTTTTTTCGTTTTCAAACCGAGGTTCTTCAATTCAGTGGCTTGCTGAACGAGGTTGCCGGCGCCAGTTGTGAGTTGGCCTTTGGCACTGTTGAAGGCTAAATTGGCCTCTTCAATTTTTACGCCAACCCTATTTAGGTTCTCCACAAAGCCCACAAACTTATCATACAACAACCCACCCCTTTTGGCAATTTCAAGGGCGTGCAAGTTCTGGTACTCTCTTTTCCACAGATCGGCAATGAGTTTCAAAGAGGTGATGAGGTTAGTAGGACTCAACAGCAGAATCCTTTTGTCATAAGCGAAATTCCACAAGTCCGGATCACCCTGCAAGGCGGCAATATAGGCAGGTTCGTTGGGTACAAACATCATCACAAAATCCAGGGCCTTGTCGTAATCGTCATACCCCTTATTACTCAAACTGAGAATATGTGTTTTCACGGCAGCAACATGGGCATCTCTTTCTTGCTGCTGCTCCCCTGCATCGGTTGCAGCAACCAATCTCGTGAAA